>JAVBQZ010000182.1:0-5193 GCA_031548505.1 Bdellovibrionota bacterium
AGGATTGTTTCGCCTTTTTTCAGTGTTTCCGATTTATCTCCATTATAATAAATGCTGCATGTTCCCGAAAGACAAACATAAATAACAAAACTGTCCAATTTATGATAGTCGCGAAGTACTACCTCATTGAAATTAATATAATTAATATTGAAAAAATCGCAATGATAAACTTTGTTCAGACTGTTTTTCTTGTGATCAAACGTAATATTTGGTTTTTCATCAAAAGATTCAAAATCAATTGCATCTAAGGCTTGTTCTGTGTGAAGTTCCCTTTTGTTGCCATTTTCGTCTGTGCGGTTATAATCAAAAATCCGGTACGTTATATTTGATGTTTGCTGAATTTCCAATACCGCATTTCCTTTTCCCAATGCATGTATTTTCCCTGCGGGGATAAAAAAAGCATCGCCTTTTTTTGAGTTAATCCATTCTACAATATTGTCCAACGTATCGTGTTGCAAATGCTTTAAGTATTCTTCCTTGCTTACCGGTTTTGAAAATCCGCGTATTAATCTGGCATCTTTGTCCGCTTCCAATATATACCAAAATTCTGTTTTACCGTAACTGTTATGCCGGATGGCAGCTAATTCGTCGTCCGGATGCACCTGAATAGACAAATCATCATTGGCATCTAACAGTTTGATAAGCAACGGAAAAGTGTTTCCAAACTTTTTGTAAATAGACCCGCCCACCAGGTCGCTCGTATATATTCCGATAAGTTCATCAAGCTTTTTTCCTTTTAAAAAACCATTGGAAACAATAGACATGTCTTCCTCCACGCAAGAAATTTCCCAGCTTTCGCCTATCTTTTTCGACAAGGGGAAATCTTTACCATAAAGTGAACTCAACTTTGTACCACCCCAGATTCGTTCTTTTTGAATAGGGTTAAATTTTAATGGATAAAGCATTTTTTAATGGTTAATTGTTAATGATTAATGAAGTTGTATTAAAAGTTCTTTTGACACAGCCTCGCTGGCTCTTTTCTCTATTTATTTTTGATTTACACCGGCGGTACGCAGGTTAATTACTACAACTCCGTCGGCGCCTTCTTGGCCAAACCTACCTATGCTAGCTGGAGCTGGAACTACTTCCACGCTTTCCACATCCAAAATAAAGATATGCGAAGCGTTGAAAGTGTGTATGCCGTTGATAACATACAACGGTGGTCTTTTGCTACCGCGAATGAATAAATTATCATTGGTATATTGCACACCAGGTATTGTATTGGAAATGGCGCGCAACAGATTTGTATTATCACTTTTCAGCAGCTCTCTGCGCGAAATAATGGTACCACCATAGGCCGGATGCAGCACTTGAACCCTGTCTCGCTCTATAACAATAGAATCGTTGCGCATATTGATATTGAAGTAGTTGTCGTTATCAAGAATGACTTCTAAGGTTGTTTCCTGGTTAAGTACGATAAAAAGCGTATCCTTATCAGGTTGAACGTTGCGAATACTGAAATTTCCGCGCTTATCCGTTGTGGCTTTTTGATTGGAAGAAGAATTGATAACAATGCCTTTTGCAGGTTTATTGTTGTTCCAAATTTGCCCTTCTACAAAATTATTTTGTGCCGATGCCGAAAATATAGTGGCAGCAACGAATAGCATAATGAATGTGATTTTTTTCATCGTATTTATATTTTTTCAATTAATAAAATAAATAACATTTACTTAAACTGAATTGTTTTGTCTGTCAAAATTTTTATCATTATATTATGATAAAATTATTTTATGACCGATTCGAGTTCTAAAACTTATAAGGTTATAATGTTTATAAAGCGTAAGAAAAACGAAAAAAAATAGTTACTCCCGAACTTTATAAACATTACAAACCTTATAACTTATTATTTAGGCAAATATTCATTTATTGATATACTTAACATATTACGATAGTGCTGCAATAGCCGATCCAATCAGGTTGGCATCTTCCAGTTTGCTGACATGGAAATTGATGTGACTCAAACCGAAATCTTTCAAATAGTCGGCTAAATATTTTTCAACCAAATCGTTGTAATTCATTCCGTTTTTGTCTTCACTCCAATACAAGCTTCCGTCTGCAGCCAGACAAATATTTTTGATTTTTTTGTCGAAATTATTTTTATCTTTATAATCAATCAAAACTAAGGTTAAACCGACCAAAGATGAAGCTACCAATTGTGCCGAGCGAATGTAAATCTGGCGGGCTGCATCTATACATTCTTCTTTATAAATGCGTGGATAACTCAACATATTGGTCAAGCTCAATCCATCAAAATTGGGTTCAATAGCTGCTCCGTCGAAAGTATAACTAAAAATTTCGCCAACATATTTTCCCGACATTGCTTTTTCAAACAATTGGGCTTGTTGCTCTTCTGCCGGCAAGCTTAAGTCTACTTTTTTATCAATTTCGGAAAGATAAATTTCGCTATCTTTACCTGTAAAAGGTTTTAAGTTACCCGATTCGAGATTTACGGGAATAAATTCGCCACCGATGTAATTTTTGCTTAGTTTAGCGATTTGCGATTTGTGAATTACGCCGGCCATGTTTGTTCCGGTGCCCACAATAAGACCAATGTAACTGTCATAGCCCGGTTGTTCCAATCCTGCAAAAAGACAAGCAATAGTATCGTTAATTACTTTAATATCTTTGAATTGTGTTTTTTCTTTGATACCTTCATAGCTATTCAGATAATCCATTAGTGTTTTGCCCACCAATTTATTAATCATATCAGGTATTTTGATTCCTTTTGTCCAACGCAATAAAATAGCATCTCCTTCCAATGTCGACTCTGCCGGATACGAAAAACAATAACCGATTTTCGTAATTGTTTTGTCAAGATTTTTTAGTTGTGCAATCAAGTCTGCCATTGCTTCACACAAGTCGGCACCGGTAAAACCTTTGGTTTCTTTTTCCGACAATGTTTTTTTTAGCGTTTCCAATACTTCCGGTTTTTTGCCTTTCTCAAATAAAATAATTGAGGCACGGAAATTGGTGCCACCCCAGTCAAGTGCTAATACTTTTCCTGCAAAATCTTTTCCTGGATTGATATAAGTGGGAAGACAGGCAATTTCTTCTCCGCTTTTCGATAAACCGTTGTAAATTTTTGTTTGTAAATCTTTCGCAATTGCTTCCATGCGTTCATTTGAAAGCGCTTTGATTTTATTTTCCATATTTCATTTAAATTTTTAATATTAAAAAGAATTGTCTCAAAAGTCTATATATTTTACCACAATCAATGATGTGGGTAAAGTATAAAAAAAATACAAAGAGCACAAAGCTTTGATAATCAATTATCATTTTTTGTGCTCCTTTGTGTAAAACTATCCCGAACAAGCCAAACGGTAGAGCTGGGCAATGTCCTTTTTATTAGAGAGGGACTTTTTTTAGGAAAGCCCCTTTCTAATTTTTAGTTTATTTTACCACTTTTATAGCTTTGCCATTAGCGTATTTTACAATAAAGACACCGCTTGCCGGTTCTGCCGAAAGTTTAGCACCCATGATTGAATAATAGCCTGCTACTGTTGCATCATCAGCTTTAGGAATATTGGTGCCGGTAGTAACAAGAGGTTCTGAGTCGGAACCGAAAAGGTCTGTTGGACTTAGATACCAATCTGTATCGTAATTTACGTCATTTAAATCTGTACCATAAATAAATCCAAAGGCAACTACATAAAAATCTTGAGTATCGCCTTCTTCAAATACTGGCAAATTAGCGCTAAACATATCAGATAAAGTAACCGCATCGCCCCAGATATTACCGGTAATAGGCGCATCCAATCTCAAGTATTCTGCTTGTGTATTTGAAATATCACCGTGCCATATTTGGATGGCAACACCTCTATTTTCGATAGTTTCTTCTGCCAACCAAGCGGCTAGGTTAGTACCGGTTAAATCTACCGCTAGTGTAAACTCATTGTTAATAGGATAAGTTGTAAATGCGCCGGCATAACCAAGTTTTCCAACAGGGTTTTTGATTAAATCGTCGAGTACTATTGGCGAAGTGAAATATGCTTTTATAAGTACAACAGAACCTGGTTTGTTCAGTTTTAAATGAATTTCTGTAAGGGTTGTTCCTGTCAAATTAACAACGATTTTTCCATTTACCCTGTCCACTTCTGAATTTTCAAGGTCTACACCATCAACTCTTGTTATTGCTTGAAGCCAAGCATCAGAAGGATCAAGTGTGGCTGGGTCGAACTCAACAACAAAAGTTTCGTATCCGCTTACGTCTTTGGTTAAATTTACCCAGGAAGCACGTCCCCAATCAGAAACAACAGATAATGTTTTAGTTGCTATATCATAAGCGCCATTATCAAAGTTACTTATTTCAAATAAAGGCATATCACTATCTGTAATGTTAGTAGCATAAATACTACTCAATACGATAGTTCCCGCCCATTGGCTTTTTATAAAAATTTCTTTAACTTCGGCACTTTTCGCAGCATTAAGTGAAACTGCAGCGATTGAATTAGTCAACCTGACTTCTGCTTGCGAATTGGTACCGTCGGAGTATGTTACTTGTACTTGAATTTTAGTCGGGTCAGCCGGAGTTGGATTCTCTAATCCGCTGGCATCAAATTCTACCATCACATAGTTGTAAGCTGATAAATCTGCATAGTCTCCCGCTGCCCACTGATGACCTGCATATTGCCAGGTACTACCTGCAGCGAAAGTAATGGTTTGAGTAGCCCCATCATAAGAAACTAAACCTCCATTACTAATCAGATTTATATCCGATTGACCTAATGGAAAGTCAAGGTCTGCCGCATTCACTCCCGCAAACGCGCACAAGGACAATAGAATTGTCCATAATTTTAGAGTAGTTTTTTTCATAGTCATAAAGATTTTAAATAAAGGTTAGTGAATTTTGTTTTATTATACTTAAAATATAATCGACAATAAAGTAAATAAATAAAAATTAACGTTCCAAATAATTTTCAATTAATTTTTTAATATAATTGTCCGACTACTTATTTTGTTGATTATTTTGATAAAAAAATGTTTATCCGCAAAAATACAAATAAAATAAGTTCAATGTACGGGGCATAGTTCGAGATGCGAAAAATAAAAACGAACAGAAAGCAATCTAAAACGCCCATAAATAAAAGGTTTTCGCCCTAAAATGTACGTGAAAATAAATGCAAACGAAATGCGAAGAGGTTTACTTTGCTTGATATTAGGTTTAAATTTTGATGCTATTTATAGATGTTTCTT
>JAVBQZ010000098.1:0-7561 GCA_031548505.1 Bdellovibrionota bacterium
AAAGTTATATAAATAATCATAAATATATATATGTATAACATTGCTTTATATATTAACAATTGAAATGGTTGCATATTTCTTTTATATTTAATAATGTCATATATAAATAATCCAAAAAATATAACAATTCCAAAAAAATTAAACCTAAGCATATTATATCACCTTATTGAGTCATTTTCATAGTTCCATTAATATAACAACCATCATCAATCTTGGATAATCGAACAAAATAATTACCTACCGACATATTTGTCCATCCACTTGATTTTGAGCCATCTCTTGGTGCATAAAAGTTTCCAATATAAGTACTATAAAGTACATGTTGTCTATATAGTTCAACTTCAAAGCTACTACTAGCTGGCTTATACAACCCCTTAGTTGTATTCTGGGTAGAACTTAAACTTAAATTTATTTTTCCGGCACTATAACTTCTCGCACTTCCAGAAACCGAATTTTTAAAGCTATATGAAGTACTGTACGAAGCAGCATAAATAATATTTGGAACTACTAAAACAGATAATAATATTACCAATCCTATACACTTTTTAAACTTAATTTTCATAATTAATCTCCTCACTTAGAGTTTGTTTACTGGTACAATTTTAAATCTACCACCGAGTGCCCTATACACTTTTAGCTCGTCTTTTTGCCATTCCGTATTTTGTATTTATTTTACATATTATATAATTTTGTTACATTTGTCAACACATATATTCATTTTCTTACTTTTTTTGTAATTAAAAATCGAATTTTATCTTGAATATTTAAATGGTAAATCTAATAGAAATAGAAACAATTATGCTCCGATAAAAATTATACCACCTATTTTTTCTCTGCTTTACAATACTCTAATATTGTAATATCTTGCTCTTCACATTCATCTAATATCTGTTTTCGATAATTTGCCGCCTTCATTGACAGACGTACGACTAAAAAATAGTAGAGGGAAAACCAGATTCCGCCACATAAACAAGCAAATATTATAGTATCCATCACGGTACTATCAAATGATACTATAATAGTAATGCCACTCACTATAGCCAAATAAATAAGCCAAATCCCTCGATTTAACAACCGTTCCATATTATTATCTTTGCGAATTTTTTGTGTGTACTCTTCTGGAGTCATTGGTTCCTTTCCTCTTTTTAAACGTCTATCGTTTTTCTTCACATAACTCATCATCAAACTCTCAGGCATTTGCTCGATAACCAAATCCGAGGGCTTAATCTTTTCTCTATTCTCCCTTGGCTTATTAAAAAAGAGTCGCCTTGCTATATAATAAATGAGTAAGTACACGCCTGCAATCATTATCACGATCCAATTATATACAGTAAGCGAATATTTTTCACTAAGCAGTACACTCAATGATACAAAACATATTGTACTAATAAAAAGAACAACATAGTATAATTTCATGGAGACTTTTTTCCATCGAAACATTAATCGCTTAAACACAATACCAAGAATTGATGAAATTAATATTCCCAAAATAGTTCCCAGCAAAAGGGGCATACCATTACTTTTTATCTCCCAAAAGGGACGACTACTCCTTATAAGATCAATAAAACAAAAGACCAGAACTATCCATCCCAACCTTTTTAAAACATCTGCAAATTCTAACAAATGACTCTTTAAACCAATTCCAGAGCAAAAGTTTTTACAAAAACGTTCTAGGCTATTGCCTACAATTTGCGAAACCGCCTTCCCTTCTCCCTGTGCTGTCAAAAAAACGTCTGTCAGTTCCATTAAAAATTCTTGTTGGCTATTATAATCCATATTTTGTGCCACACAATATAACTCTATTTTATCAAAAGTTTCATAATATTCATCTTTTAGTTTGTCTTTGTATAATGTATAACTTTCTATCATTTACCGTTTCCCTCCCTAGACATTTCGTTACTATCACTTAAAATTAATATTTTTTCTGTCGATGCAGTAATTTTTTTATAATTCTGCTTAAATATATTTAGTTTTTCTATTCCTTCTTGCGTAATAGTATAATATTTGCGAATCGGTCCAAATGGTGATTTCATTTTACGACAAGCAATGTAGCTCTTCTTATCCAAGCGTGTTAAAACAGGATACAACGTTCCTTCTAGCAAATTTTCAAAGCCCTCCTTCTCTAGCTCCGCTAAAATCTCGTATCCATATGTTTCTCCCCTAGAAATAATGCTTAAAACACATCCTTCTAAGATTCCTTTTAATAATTGAGATTCTTCCAAAAAGTTCCCCCTCTCTACTCTACAATACAATGTAGGTTTGCAATAATAATATATTACCTACTTTGTTTTGTCAAGTAGGAATTTCATTTATATTCTCCATCATAGCAGGTATCATTTTCCACTATATCTGCAAATGAGTAGATGGGAATATGTCGGCGATAACTAGCCAAAAAAATCCCCACAGCGGCCACTGAGGGGATTTAAACGTGTAACTTTGTACTAAATTCATTTATTTTCGGATTGCAATATAGCATGTGACACCAAATATTGCAAGCATAAAAAGTCAGTAAAACTAACACTAAAATAGTATTTCTTCATATAATATTAATAGACCACACCTAGGAGCTATTTTATGAAATCAAAAAGAATCCCACTTGAAAAAGCCGCAATTGCTGTCTGTGACGAAAGTTCTAAACCACCACTTATTTTCCAAATCCCGCCCGAAGAAGGACGAAAGCGATTAGATCAAGCGCAAAATCAACCCATTTACAAATATCCAGCTAACATTACAAAAACGGATGCTGATACTGGCAAGTGGGGGCAAATAAAATTATACTTCATTTCGCCTCCATCTTGTGACCGTTCTCCTGAAACTATCTTTTACATCCATGGTGCCGGATGGGTATTTGGTAATTTTCATACCCATGAGAAACTTGTTCGAGAATTAGCCTTTCGTACAAACTCTATTGTCGTCTTTCCCGAATACAGTCTCTCTCCAGAAGCAAAATACCCAACTGCCATTGAGCAGTGCTATCATATTCTCTGCAACCTGACGAACCTTGCCAAGTGCGCAGGGGTATTACTAAATCTAGATAAGTTAACCGTCGCTGGCGATAGTGTCGGCGGCAATATGGCAACCGTTATGACTCTCCTGGCAAAATATCGAAGCGGCCCATGTATCCATAAACAACTTCTTTATTATCCTGTTACCAATGCCTGTTTTAATACCGAATCTTACTGTAAGTTTGCCACTGATTATTACCTATACCGTGCGGGAATGATGTGGTTCTGGGATCAATATACTTGTTGTATAAAAGACCGTCGTGAAATTACCGCATCACCACTATGCGCTTCCCTAGAACAACTTTGCGGGCTGCCTGACGCCATGGTAATTACAGACCAAGCAGATGTTTTGCGTGATGAAGGAGAAGCTTATGCCGCCAAACTTTTGCAAGCTGGCGTTGATGTAACATCTGTTCGAATCAATGCAATTACACATGACTTTGTAATGCTAAACGCTCTTGATCGTACAAATGGATGTCGTGCTGCCATGAATCTTTCCACTGCCTGGATTAATCGAAAAAATAGTTGTCCAAAATAATGAAGAGTACCTTTATTTTTTAATCTACATCACCTACATTCTAATTACTTTACTGCCTTCAAAGTATACCGTTTTTCATCTACATGACATTTTTTCAACCACTTCTTATAAGCTGGAAATGCCGATTTAGAAATATAAAGTGTAAATCGTGAAGGCAATATCCCTCTTTTAGCTGGTGGCGGAGTGTTCGATTTAAAATAAATTTTAACCGTAGTTGCCGTCTTAGCCGTACACCAACCCTTATCCAATCTTTTTACCGTCTTAGGGATTATAATTTTATTTATCTTTGGACCAAAAATGGACACGTTACCCGTCAATATTTTCACCTGCTTTGGTATTTTAAGTGTTCCTTTGTTGGAATATCCAGCCACAAGTCTTTTGGTCTTCTTACTATAGATAGAACCATTTGCTACACCATAATTCTTATTTTGGGGAGAAATTTTAAATGTTATCTTTTGGTCGACAGAAAAAGCATCGTTCCCTATAGATGTCACACTAGAAGGAATTGCAACCCTCTGTACCATCGAGCCATACATCGCAGATGCACCAATACACGTTACACTAGATGGAACTATAACCTCTTTTAAATTACGTCGCACCCAAAGTAAATCCTTTCTACTTTCAGATAAAAGCATTCCATCTATGCTATAACAAGAAACTTCCTTATCAGCAAAAAGTTTCAAAGGAAAACCACAAAAATACAGTGCATACGGACATACCTTGATTTTTCCATTTGGCAAATATAAGTTCTTAAGGTTTAAGCAGTGAAAGAATAAATAAGGCTCAAGTCTTTTTATACCATCTGGAATATTAATTGTTTCCAAAGATATTAGTCCCCAAAAACTAGCATATCCAATCTCATTAACCGTAGAAGGAATAATAATTTCTCTAATTCCTCCCCAATTGCCCTCCGAATCCTGCCCAAAACAATCTTTTATAAAATACCCTTGCAAGCGTTGCTTATACTCATCTGGAGTCTTTGCCTGCTCCTCTTCATAACGCTGTTGACTAAAGCCAAGCTTCGTAACCGGAACGCCACTAATCATCTCCGGGATTTTCACTGTAGGGACTGAATCCATTAAGGGCTCAATATAGTAAATCCAACTACATTTTTCATCCTCCGATAAATATGCGCTAAACCTCACATTATCTTGTTCCACAATTATCGGCTTGCTCTCATTCCATACAACTGCTGCTTCAACTTTGCTCACACTAAAAAGACTTACCCCAAACACAAATAACATTAAAACTAAAATTAAACTCCCTTTTCTCTGTTTCATCTTAATTCCACCTTTCTCCCATGAATAATCAATCGGAACTATACATATATGATTGGCTACCTCCCTGACCTTCATAGACCGTTGATATTTTATATTTCAATGTCTGCTTCGGAAGGTAAATATAAAAATACGGATTTTCTTTATACTTCGACTTGTCCTTTAGCTGTTTAGCTTACCAAACATACTCCCCTCCTTCATGTTATTGCCGTAAATAATCGTGTTCTTATCTAAGAAATCCGCATTATTATTATCAACAAAGATACTCCCAACTTTATAGTAAATAAAACACAGTCCGATTACGCTACACACCAAGCTCACCGAAAACAGTATTGTCAACACATTTAATATAAGATTACTTTTGATTTTCTTTGCTCTCCCCATAACAATCATGCCTTATATTATTTTAAGAAAAAGTCTTTGCCGCGCTTATTTGTCTTACGATAATGACGTTTCCCCCTCGTTTTCTGCTGATAATCCTTGGCACGGAAAATAATTACCGTAGTAACTGCTGCCGCAATGGCTGCCAAAAATAGCAAAAGGAAAATAATCTTCCATGGAAATGCCGGTTTACTTGCCTCTTCAACAGCTTCTTCAAACCACTTATTCATATCAATACTATCATTTAAAGTCGGACTTGTCGGCGCATTATAAACAATATTGGCGCCACCAGCGTCCTTCCCCTCATAGAGGTAACTCACCCTTCCAATTACGTTGTTCCCATCAATACTTTGCATCTCTGGATAATACTCAACCTTTTTCTCTGCCTTTTCAAGTGAAACTCGTCTAGGTAAAATCACACTACCACCATCCAGACGAAGTCCTGTCAGTGATGATGCAAAAAACGGACTGAACTTTGTAAATAAAAGTTCCTCTGAAAGTTGACTTGCCTGTGTCTGATCAATATTGTACTGTTTATATTTTTCGAAGCAATAATTAAATAACTTAATTGTGTCGGTATAAATATTTGGTTCACCCTGCGCTGCTGACTTTGTATTCATAACAACACAGACTAGCTCCATATCACCTTTTTTAGCACAAGTTACGAGCGTTGCACCCGATTTTGATGTATAACCAGTCTTTCCTCCGATGCAATAATTATATCCATACTTCGGATAGTTCAATGAAAAAATCATCGCATGGTGATTGACAAGATTTCTTACCGTCTTCGTCTTATTTGTCTTTTGTACATCATAACGCTTTGTATTACAAATTGTTCGAAAATCATCATTCTTCATTGCCGCACGCATAATAAGTGCCATATCATGAGGCGTTGTATAATGATTTTTTCTCCAAAGACCGTTCGGATTCGAAAAATGAGTTCCCGTACATCCAAGAGACTTTGCTTTCTCATTCATTGCTTTGGCAAAATTCTTAACTGTTCCTGAAATATGTTCCGCCACACCAAGGCAAGCCTCGTTTGCAGACTGTATCATAACACAATATAGGCTCTGCTCCATTGTCAACTGTTCATCCGGCTGAATCGATGCATTAGAAGCTCCATATTCAAGACCCATAACCGCATCATAAGAATAAGTAACCACTTCTGACATAGAAGAATTCTCTAATGCAAGCAGTGTTGTCATAATTTTTGTTATACTTGCTGGATAAAGTTGCTTATCCATATTTTTTTCGTAAAGGATTGTCCCCGATTTTAAATCCATTACAATTGCACCTTCTGCCGATACATTCGAAGGTCCCGACGGCCACGGGCGATTCGCTGCCATTGCTGTGTTTGGAAAAATTCCCGTAACGCAAACCAGACACGCCAGTACTACCAAAACAAATTTTTTCATTCTTTTCTTCTCCAAACCTTTATTTTTCTAGTTAAGAACCTTCAATGCATCCGTAATGGATTTCTCAAAAGCTTCTTTCCCGTATTTATCTACCTCCGACTTGTCCTTTGCTCCGTGTGTCAGACAACCAGCTCCACCAATACAGCCTCCAAGACATGCCATTCCTTCAATAAAATTATTCGGCAATACATTTTTGCTTGCCTTTAACAGTGCAAGTTTACATTCTTCAATTCCATCACAAGCAATTGGATTATACTCCGCACCCTCTAATCCCTGTTCTTTCAATGCCTGAGCAACTGCATCACTCAAACCTCCGCTTCGTGCAAAGATGCGTCCATAATAAGAGGCATTATCAAGTACGTCTTCTTCTAAATTTTCAATCTCAATATCTCTACTGTCAAACAACGCCTGTAACTCCTCAAACGTAATAACAGCATCAATGGATCCTTCTGCTTTTTCTAATTCAAATTCTGCTTTCTTCGCTGTACATGGTCCCACGAATACCACCTTTGCATCATTATCCGTCTCCTTGATATATTTTGCAAGGGCAACCATTGGACTTACATTATGAGAAATATGCTCTGCCATGGCTGGAAAAGCAGTTTCAATATATTTCACAAATCCGGGGCAACATGAGCTTGTCAAAAAGCCTTTTTCCAATAGTTCTTTGGACTCTGACATCGCAACCATATCGGCACCGAGAGCCGCTTCCACAACACTGTAGAAACCTAATTTCTTAATTCCGGAAACAACCTGTCCCAACTTTGCATAGCTAAATTGACTTGAAAGGGATGGCGCAACAACCGCATACACCTTGTAGTCTTGGTTATTTTTACTCTTTTTAATCAAGTTGATGACATCTAAAATAAAGGAACGATCCCCAATGGCACCAAATGGGCACTGATATACACACGCTCCACAACTGATACATTTATCATAATCAAT
>JAVBQZ010000059.1:0-3975 GCA_031548505.1 Bdellovibrionota bacterium
AGACTAAAATTAATTGCAAAACGTATAATTAATTTAAAAATAAAAATTTATCTATAGAAGTATTTTAACAAAGGATACTCATCGTGAACTTAATTATTAGTTTTATTGTGGTTACAGTTTGTGTTTTTGGTGGCTTTGCTATTGCAAGTGGCGGCTTTGGGAATTTCCATGTCTTACTTCAGCCTGCAGAATTTATAATTATTTTTGGTGCAGCTTTTGGCGCACTCATTGGTTATGCACCACTCTCAGTATTTAAAAGAGTGATGAAAGCAGTTCCCATTTCGGTTAAGGGATCTGGGATTACAAAAGAAACATATATTCAATTAATGGGATTGTTACTTTCAATTTTTAATACAGTACGAAAGGAAGGTGTGCTTGGTTTAGAAAAAGATTTGAATGAGCCACATAACAGTGCGCGTTTTACGCAGTTTCCTTTAGTTGCAAAAAATCATCATGCAATGGAATTATTAGTTGGTTCATTACGTCTTTTTGTTGATGGTGTGATTAATGCATTTGATTTAGACAAATTGATGGAGACAGAAATTGATACACATCATCATGAAGCATCTGTACCATCAACGTTGATAGCTAGGGCAGCCGATGCGCTCCCAGGACTTGGTATTGTTGCTGCAGTACTTGGTATTGTTATTACAATGGGTGCCTTGGGTGGAGAGATAGAGGAAATAGGTCATCACGTTGCGGCTGCATTAATTGGAACGTTTTTGGGTATTTTGCTTTGCTATGGTTATTTTCAACCACTTGCTTCGTCAATTGAAATGGCTGAGCATGACAATCATATTTTATTAAATGCGATTCGCGCTGGTTTGGTTTCATTTGCAAGTGGTTCGCCTCCGACAGTCGCACTTGAATTTGCACGCAAATCAATTGAATCTGATAAACGTCCATCGGACGCAGAGATGGAACAAATCCAAGCGAACTCGAGAAAGTAACTACGTAATTGATACTGAAAAAGTAGATTAACGCTGAGATGGATGAGATAACTTTTCAGTATCGACCATGTATATTTGTGTTAAATTTATGCCACAAGGTCCAGACGGAAATACAATTATAATCGTAAAGAAGGTGAATGCTCATGGTGGTGCGCATGGTGCTGCGTGGAAAGTGGCTTTTGCTGACTTTATGACTTCAATGATGGCATTGTTTATGGTGCTTTGGTTAATTACTGCGAGTACTGCATCAGAACGCGAGGCAATTGCAAACTATTTTACCAGTCCAAGCGTTTTTTCCTTTGGAGGCGGGCGTTCACCAATTGAAATGAAAGAGCAAGGGTTGCTTGAAAAAAGGCAAGCACAAGACCAGAAGAACGTAAGGAAAGACGAGATTAGTGATGAATCGATGGTTGATGAACATCGTTTAGGTTTATATGAAGAGGGGTATTCGTCGCAGCAGTTGCAAGATATGGAAACGAAGATGTTTGAAAATGTTGCAGAGCAATTAGCAGCGGCGAAAGAAAAATTTGGGAATATTGATATTGAAATTGATGCGACAGGAATGCATATTGATATTACCGATTCCAATAAATCTACTATGTTTAAGAGCGGGACAGATAAAATTCTACCTGATGCAAAGCAAGCATTGATTGCTGTCGCTGATATAATTGGAAAAATTCCGAATGCTATAACCGTTGAAGGTCATACTGATGGTGTGGCATTTACTAAGGGTATCTCTAATTTTTACGATAATTGGTATTTAGCAACTGATCGCGCAAATATTGCACGAAAGATTTTGGTATTAGCTGGGGTTGATATACGGCGTATCGCAAGTGTGAGTGGTTATGCTGATACTAAGCCGAAATTTAAAACGGATTTGAATAATCCAATAAATCGCAGAATCACAATTGGTATTGTCACGGCTGAGGATGGCGTTCTACAAGAATATTTCACTACAACCGAGAATGGAAAACGTATCGCTCGTTCAATATTCAAAACAGATGAGGAAATCGCTGAAGAGCAAGTACTTGATTTAAAGATTTACGACGATGGATTTAAATAGTGATTAACTTTAGCAGTTAACCCTCGTTGCTAACACTAAGAATAGTTGTGTTAAGTCAAACAGCATATACTCATGCTCTATGAGTGGTGTTCCCCTTTTTCTAGAGCCATTTTGGAGCATGAGTATAGCGTAGCCATATACTACTAATATACTCCTGTTTATAATAACAATAGCATCGCGAAGCGATAACCAAACAAAAAAAGTTTGTAAAATTTGCAATGCTTTTTACAGAAAAACTCAAGTAACAGGAGTATATCTTTCTCCTTGCGCGCCTACCTTATTAATGATTAATCCCGCCAACTTATTCCTAAGCTAACTAAGTTGTGTTAGCTTCAATGACTAAACTTTGATAATTAATATCATGCTTTTTAAAATAAATTTAAAACAATTTTTGTATGATTTTTGTGAGGGGGCGGGGCGTGGTTTTAAATTTTGCGTTTTGCTCGCATGTTTAACCCTCCTTTTAGTAGTTTTGAATCAATTTGAATGGGCACTTGGTTTTGCGGCATTCGGCAATGTTCTTGCCGGAGTTATATTTTTTTTATTTTGTTTCCCGTTATCATTGTTTTTACGTTTAGATATGTTGAGGGAGACTTTGAATGTTAGTGATGTTTCATTGCTATTAATTGTCTCACTAATAATTACTTCAGCAAATATAATGTTTTTGGCAGGTATCTTTTGGGTGTGGAGGAAAAAGAATCAGAGTTAGGAACTGATGGATCTACTTGGCAGACAGTTTTTTATCTTTTGCTATTCGGACTTTAACTATTATCGCACTTGTAATACAATAACTTCTTGTCTTTGGTTTATTGCTTTGCTGATAATTACCTCGCGAACCATAAATTGTTTATCATAATGGCGCACTCTTTTAGCTACAGAAATAATAATACTTTTTAATTCATTAAGTAGAGATGAATTGTTTTTATCCATGCCTTGTGAAATTTCAAGCGCTACGAAAGCATTTGGCTTTGTAACACGAAGCATTTCTTGTAATGTTTCATTAATGAATTTTACCCAGTCATTATGTGGAAAATTTAAAATTTGTTTTTGTTGTTCACGCTGTATATCTACCCCGCAGAACCAATGTTCAAGCCAATAATTCAAATAATAATTAAAATTATGGAGTAATGGCAGGGAAGTTAGGACAAGATCTACGGAGTTTGCACTTATGTACCTTAGCTCATGTGCATTACAGTTTTTGACAAGCGATGATGAGGCAATATCTAAAAAGCTGGTTGTGATGCCATCGCGTAGAACTTGTGCAGACCGTTGCATGATGCGTGGCACAATCGCTCTATATTCTGGTATTTCACGGCGCTTCTTATTCAATGTAGCTTGTTTTTTTGGCGAGAGTGCTATATTCGGTGAGCTATAACTTGATAAATATCCACGCAAATGTCCGTGCAATAATGATAAAGTTAAGAGTTCGACAAAATTACAGGCTTTAGTTTGGAGGCCTTGGGCACGAAATTGCTTAATACCATTTTTAAGATTTATAATTTCAGTGTAGGTATCAGGATGATAAAATTCTGCAAAATACTCTTGATAACCGCTCATGCTAACTGGGTGTTTGAAATTTATTTTGTTAAGGAAAATAATAACTTCGTCAATTCGTGCAGGATACATCTTTGCACTTGTAATATGCGTGGCTAATGGATTGATATCACTAGCAAGTGCGATGCGATTTTGCATAATTGCTTGAACAGGTACGATACCGTCGCCGCAAAAGGGGTCAAGAATAGTTTGACCTACTTCGCTAAATTTATTGATGCAGTGTGTAATTAAATCTTGTTTTAAAGTTCCTTGATATTTTATTAAAGAATGTAGTTTATGAGTTTGGTTTGATGCATTCTTATTTTGCGGGATAAAAACATTTTGTGGTAATTCCCGTACATTTTGCGTGGCATTGCTATCGGAAATTAAATGTAGCTTTTGTTTCGTCATGGCACACTGGCTAACAGA
>JAVBQZ010000033.1:0-3804 GCA_031548505.1 Bdellovibrionota bacterium
ATTTGCAATTGTTTGTTTCATAAGGAGTGAAATCTGGTATTCTATTGGTAGAGTGGGACCCGATACAAATTAGAAAGTTAGAAGTGCCCGATACAAGCTAAAAAAGCCAATAAAAAGATAATAAGAAATTAAAACAAAAGGCTCATCAAGTTTTATGCTTGATGAGCCAAAAACATCACTAGGATAGGCCAAACAGTTTCCCTAAAAATATTTTCTTTGGCTTTACGTATTTAACCTAGCCTGAATTCTTTTCTCGATTTCGCCGATGCACTTCGTTGGAGTATGCTTCTCTTACAGCATCAAGAGAAACTCTGCATTCTTGCGCTATTCGGTCGCACCCGTTGTCGCGAAGCTCAAGAAAAGCTTTTCTACCAGCGGGACCAGCCGGATATGACGGCGCTACCGAATCCATATGGTCCAAAAGTTTCTTAACCATCGGCAATACGCTTTCGTTTGATGCGTACCCGCCGACATATTGCGCTCCTTCTCCTCTGGTTTTCTCTGTTTGCCATCTCGCATAATTCGGATTAAATGGGCCATGCTCTATGAGCCAAAAATCAAAAGCGCCAGGCTCCATACCAGGTGTACTAGGTGTTGGCATAAAATTTTCCTTTCAAAAAAAATAAAGCATACCGGTTGATCAAAACAATTGACCATAAAAACCGTATTCTTATTATCTTCCGCTAAATTTAAGTAATGCAAACTTAACGAAAGATAATGGTTATATCTCATTTACCTGTTATATATTTGTAGGATTGGCTATATATTAAACAATTAGCTTAGTAAATATCTGCTAGAATTATAAGATGGTAATTATATCAAACTTTTATTTTATGGCTCACTTTCTTATATGATTTCATAAGAATACATTCTGAGACCTCTAGGACCTCTAGTGCAGCCCTATTTCTAGGACCTCTAGTGCAGCCCTATTTAGTTTACCTCTAGTGCAGCCCTATTTTTTCGCTAAATCCACTATGAAATAATCCATCCATGACGACGATTAAGCTACTAACTACTAAGTCAATAAATTTATGAAATCTAAGCCATGCGTAACCGTCGTTTTTATATCAACAACACAGCTGTATCTATCACCTCACGTACAGAGAAGAATCTACCCTTTACTACATGCAAGGTTATAAACGAAGCAATCTGGGGTATTCTTGCCCGGGCTAGAACACTATTTGATTTCTCTATCTGCCACTTTGTATTCATGCCAAACCATTTTCATATACTCGCTGTTATTAACTCACCACACGATGTATCGCCATTTGTAGGCTATATAAAACAAGAAACATCAGCCATGATTAATCGCATATGTGGGGTACGACAAAATACTGTTTGGGCTGACAGCTTTGACTGTGCAACTATATTAACTCCAGATAAGGCAATAGATAGAATAAAATACATTTATAAAAACCCTGCAAATGCTCATCTTGTAAAATCAATAAACGACTACCCGGGTGTAACCTCATGGAATATGTTTAAAAATGGAATTAATGAGATCAAACATCTCTGGCTTAAGCGTTCTGAGTTTTATCAAATCAAAAATCTTCATGCTCTATCTGAATCTGCTCAAAGCAAAATCATACTTAAAATGGCAAGCAAATATCCTGCTTATAATACTTTTAAACTAGAACCTAATGCTTGGATGGATTGCTTTCCAGAGTATGATGATATTGATAGAGAAACCTTTAATCAGGTTTTGATTAAGAAAATATTGGCTGAAGAGCGGGATATTGAACACGAAAAAGGAGTTATAGGAAGAGAAGCTCTAAAGGTTCAACCGGTCAATAAAGAGTTTAAGTCTAAAAGATATGGTAAAAGAATATTCTGTATGTCGTCAGATGTTGAGTTAAGGAAAAGATATATATCTTTATTTAGAACTGTATCAGGACTAGCCTATGGTGCATACAAACTGATAAAACAAGGTATTTGTAATATCGCCTTTCCTCCTGGTACTATCATGCCTGGCGGAAGGGTTATCCAAGAGCTATCAAAAACTCAATTCTATGAAAACCTAGGTGTTTGTTATACATAAGCCCACACACTAAAAGAGACTGACCTATAACTTCTAATAATTGCCTAGCACAGGTATGAACACGCTTATCTGAAGCTATAGCTTATTGAATTCTAACCACATTTACTCATATCAAGCATGACAATCCAACTATAAAGTTAAAGGCTTTTTAGGTTTTTGAAGAATAAGATAATCTAAAATTTAACAAACAAAATTTTTCTGAAGAAGGGGAGGAAAAGTAGGGCTGCACCAGTAATTTTAACACCAGTAATTTTAAAAAAGTAGGGCTGCACCAGTAATATTCCAGTAATATTAATCCAGTAATTATTTAATTTAATTTAACCAGTAATTTAATTAAAAGTAGGGCTGCACCAGTAATAATTCCAGTAATAATTAATAGTAATACACCAGTAATAGTAATTTTAATTTTACCAGTAATTTTAAGATAATTTAAACCAATAAAAATAAATATTTAGTAAGTATGTGCGACATTTAATTATTTATTTATCATAACCAACAATAAACAATAATTAATTAAGTAGAAGAAAAATATTATCTCTCACAGAATTTTGAGCCCCTTCAAAATTCTGTGAGAGATAATAAGAAGAAAGCGTTTTTTCTTATGGTATTTTCTCAGACCTGACCTTAAAAATAAGGAACAATACCATGCAGACTCTTGTTGAAGCCATTGAATCCTGTAATCTTGAAGAAATTCAAACTCTCATTGACATCGGGACGCAAGTTAGTGCGAGTGAGTTAGTGCAGGCTGTAGAAAAAAAACGTTTTGACATCCTTCAACTCTTAGCGAGTAAGGTAGAGGTCAATATGCAGCTTTTGGATGAACTTTTCTTTCACTCCAGTGAGTTCACCAGAGAGGATTGTCCCCGTGTCGTCAAGGTATTGGGGCTTGAAGGAAATATGTGCACAGCACCACTCTTTCATTCGATTATTCATATGAATTTTTTGACGGCCAAAGCTTTAGTAAAAGCAGGAGCAGATGTGAATGCTAACGTTGGGCACACATTTTCCGGCTTGATTACCGACCTGGATGACTACAGTTGGACTCCCCTGATGTACACAGTCGAAGGAGGATTCATCAAAGAACTCGTCAAGGAGGACGATATTCAAGATCTCCATGACAATTTCATTGATTTCGTTCGAACCCTGATTGCGGCAGGAGCAAATGTAAATTTCAGGGACCAAAACGGATTCACCCCCTTGATGATTGCGGCGATGGAGCAAGATGTCGACTTTGTCAAGGTTCTCATTGAAGCTGGCGCAAATCCGAATTCTCGAAATAAAAAAGGGAAGACCGCTTTAATGCTGGCAAAAGATGAAAAACTCAACGAATTTGGCGAGTATGAAACTGCTAAAGTTTTAATGGAAGCCGAGGCAATGTACAAGGTAGCATTGTAGAAGCTGTACTACTGTTAGTCTTTCATTATGTGTTACTGGCTATAGAAATTATTATAGCCAGTAACGCATAAGGTTTTAACTTCTTATTATCTTCTTACAGTATTCTATAAGAGCTGAGTATATAGAATGTTGGATTCCCTGGCCTTAAAAAAGGAGACCAAAACGTTATAAAAAAAATATTAGGGTTAAAATTGGAAAAAAAAAGATATTTCCATTACTCACAATTCGCAAATCCTGAACGGATACAACGAGTGCAAGCATTAATGTGGAGTGTTTCACCGTTGAGTACAACTTTTATGCGCTTAAGATTTGGCTTCTGCTTTTTTAAAGTTTTCTTAGCCAACTGAGATGAACGCCAGCTTAATTGGTTA
>JAVBQZ010000172.1:0-4047 GCA_031548505.1 Bdellovibrionota bacterium
AACGACTGCAATATATTCAAATTTATCGTTTACTGGTCCAGTAAAGCCGTCTAAGATTTCATTTACAATTTCAGTTGGGTTTTCTGTGCGTGGATTGTCTGAAGTTACAATAGCAAAGTCAGATAGTTTCTCAACTTCAAACGCCATTTTAGGACGTTTTGTTCTGTCTCTATCACCACCGCAACCAAAAACTGTTATTAATTTACTATCGGTTAATTTGCGAAGCGAGTCTTGCACGCGGAAAAGGGCATCAGGAGTGTGAGCATAATCGATGAAGATAGAAATCTTATCATGTTCGATGCGTTCTAGTCGTCCCGGAACAGGCGGAACAGATGAAAGTCCTTTGGCAATTTCATCTTCATTATATCCCAATCCGGCTAAAACAGTTGCACTTGCCAATACATTTTCAACATTATAATCTCCAACAAGTTTGCTATTAAAGTTAATTTCCTTGCCAAATAAGTCTAAAGTCATTTCAGTCTTATCTTGGAAAAATTTATAATCTTTAACTGAACAGTCAGCAGGTTGTTTAGGGTTTTGAGAATAGCTAATGGTTTTAATATTTGGTAAATTTTGTTTACACCAAGCGAGTAAATCGCGCCCAACTGCGTCATTTACATTTATAACAGCAAGTTTATTTTCTTTAGTGCTATTTTTTAGTTCTTCTTTAAATAATTTTGCTTTTGCTTCGGCATAGTTTTCAAGCGTTTTATGATAATCCAGATGGTCTTGGGTTAAATTTGTAAATACAGCGACATCCCAATTTATGTCTCCAAGGCGTTTTTGATCTAATGAATGGGATGAAGTTTCAATGGCAAAACCATGAATATTTTCTGTTTCAGCAGTACCTATAAATTTGTATAAATCTAAAACATCGGGAGAAGTAGTATTGTTGTCGAAAAATATTTCTTTACCATCTTGTACTGACTGATAACGCATCCCAATCGTGCCAACATAGCCAATTGGTTTGCCAATCGCCGAAAGTGCTTTTGAAATTATCCAGCAAGTTGAGGTTTTACCATTTGTACCGGTGACGCCGATTAGCAGAAGATTTGGATTATTTGATAAATAAAATTTTTCAGCGAGTTCTGCTTTGGCTTTTTTTGCATCAGTAACGAGAATGATAGGAATATTTGCATTTTCGAAAGGTGAGAAATCAAAATTATCATCATCTGCAATAATTGCACCGACTCCGGCATCAATTACATCTTTCAAATATTTCCTCCCATCATTCAGAACGCCTTTATGTGCAAAAAATAAAGTTGTAGGTGAGACGTTTTTTGAATGTGTTGAAAGTTGTTCAATATCTAAATCTAGATTTTGGTTTCCAATGATTTTATTTATTTTTATATTTGAAATAATTTTATTGATAAGCATAAAATCCCTTGTAGTTCCGAATAAAATAAAAAATTAACCTATTTTTGCTTCTCTGAGTTACTATGCTCTAAATTTTCCGGTTCTGCGTGAATATACACCTCGCATCTTGGAATTTTACATTGGATATCTTTTTCCAAGTAATCGCAAAATTTATGGACATCGATAAAACTCATCGTTGGTTCTAAATGAATATTAAAAGAAACAAAAGTATCTGCTCCAGCAGAGCGTAATTTTAGGTTGTGATATGTTTTGATTTCAGAGTGAATATTTAATATGTTAGCCACATATTCATAACTTTGAAGCGGCGCTTTGTCTAATAAAATATCCACCGCCTTTTTACCAAGTTTATAGCAAACATAAAGTACAATGAATGCTACGAAAAGTGCTGCAATCGGGTCAGCATAGTAAAAACCGAATTGAGAACAAATTAAGCCTAACAAAACAACGAACGAACTCCAAACATCAGTTGAAAAATGAAGAGCATCTGCTTCTAATGCCTGACTGTTATATTTCTTAGCCACACGACTTAATGCGCGTGAACGGGAAATATCTATAATAATGGAAGTTATAACTACTATGTAGCTCCAGATATTAACTTCAATTTCTACATTTTTATTAATCAAGCGGTGTATAGCTTCGTAGATAATCCAGCCACAAGTAACTAAGAGCAAGATGGTTTGAATTAAGGCGGACATATTTTCCACCTTTCCATGCCCGAAGTGATGATCTTCATCTGCCGGCTTATCGGAAATACGTACTGATAGATAAGTGATTATCGTAGCGACTAAATCCAAGCATGAGTGCAAGGCTTCTGATAATAAGCCCAAACTTCCGGTGAGAATACCAATAATAAATTTAGAACTCGTTAAAAATATAGCCGCTATTATGGAAACAATGGCAACTCTCTTTTTTTCCTTAATTGCTTCCATTGAATATTGTGAAAATAATGTGGAAAGATATGGTTAGAAAGTTTAAAATTATAAGAATGTGGGTGACAACTATCTTTAGAGGCAATCGGCTAAAGGTATTCTCTAATTTCGTCAATAACAAATGATATTATTGTAAGGGAAATGTGTATTTTTATTAAACTACTACAATTTTCCTTACATAACGAGGTATTATGAATCATACACATAAGTCGTTTTATTTTTCCTATATTCTTTGTTTTTTTTCCTATCCCCATGTTTTACTGGGGATGATGAAGCTAATGTAGTTTCAATTTTTAATAATCTCTCAATAAGCTCACTGTTTTGCTTTTTTAATAAATCAATTTCAGTCATTGTGTTTTTATCAATACTTTCTGTAATTGTAATAGCATCTTTCGGGAGCGGAGGTAACTTAGTAAATAATTCACCTTTTGAAATTATCGATAAGATAATGTCGTTGTTATCACTATAGCGAGTTGTCAATGACAAAAAACGATACTCTAAACCTATATGTTGTTGGGTATAGTTACAGTAAAAAGTAATGAGTGGGCAAGCAAGTGTATAAGATATGTTATCCACAAAAATTTTATGTCCATATTCCCATTGACTTTGGTATACAGTTATTATTGGTTGGCTATCCACAATATGTACATATGCGCTGAAATAGAGAGTGTCATATATAGCAGGTTTATTATTATCGAGATAAATAAATTCAATTTTTGCAATCACATTTTTCCACTCAAGTTCGCTAAGTATAACAGAGAATAAAGGAGTAGCTGTACATTGGCCAGTATCATGATTTTGCTTGAAGATAATTTTTTCATTGATTTTATGTTCTTGGCAAAGGGAAAGTTTACTTTGATTTTCATTGCTTACCGTATCTAGGATATTTGGATGGCTTTGCTGTATGCAATTTCTAAAAATTTCTTTATAACATGAAGTTTGTTGCGCAACTTCCCAAAAAAGATGCGCAAGGGGTTTGAACATATTCTTACGTCCACAAGGTTTATTATTGGATGTATAGTGTATTATTTTAATATTTTCTCTTGCTTCTATAAATTCTTCTAATTCTTCTTCTGGTAATGTATCCCAGGCTTCAGAAAGTTCTGTGTTATGATGCCATTGCCAATTCCACTCTTGACTTATATGGAATACTTTTCCTGCGCACACAATGTTAAGGATATCTTGATCTGGATGCAAAAATGTATTTTTATTCCAAGAGGTTCGAGCAAAGTTATGCTTAATTTGTTCTTTTAGAAAAATTTCGTTATTGAAAATTAAGACCCCTGAATTAAAGTAGTTATTAGGATAAAGGCCTAGTTTATGCGAAATATAATTTTTGATTTCATTAGATGAAATGTTTTTTATTGCGCCAATAACATTATTGCCAATGTCAAACTCTAATAATTTTGCAATATCATCTTTTAAAATTATATCACAGTCAAGGTATATTACTTTATCGTAAATATATAAAATTTCGGGTACTAGTACCCTATAATACATTTCTTTGGAAAAATAACTTTTTGAATAAAGATTTATTGTACTTATCAATGAAGAAACATTTAATGTTTTTATACAAACATTAGATAATGATAATGCTTCAAGGCGGGTGATGTTATCATTAGATAAATCGGTATATAAAATATAAATATCGTAAAATTTATTTTTGTCTATATGGTTAATTAATGATGTTAAGGCTACTATTAAACATAGGGCATAATTGTCATTAGTTGCAAAAACTACA
>JAVBQZ010000082.1:0-3087 GCA_031548505.1 Bdellovibrionota bacterium
ATTTGATTAGCATGATGGAAAAAGCGGGTGCCAGTCGGTCGAAAATCGTTGCTAAGATAGCAGGAGGAGCGCAGATGTTTGCCGTAAAAGAAATGACAAGCGTCATGGATATAGGCAAGAGAAATCATCAAGCGACTTTGAATACACTACAAAAACAAAATATAAGAGTTATTGCATCCGACTGTGGCTCGAACTACGGTAGAACGATAGAGTTTTTTAGTGAAACTGGCGAACTAAAAGTAAAATCTATTGCTAATGGTACGAAATCTATCTAATGTATATGCAGTATTGCACAGAAAGGTATGGATTAAATGCTTAAAAATTATATGGAGGTTATCGTCGATCATATTTTGATTTCGCTTCTAGGAGATCCTGAATATGCAGAAATCTGCCAATGTGAGCATTGCATAGATGATATAAAGGCAATTGCACTTAACTCATTAAAGCCAAAATATATTGGAACCACTTCAGGCATGCTTTACAATAAAATTCAAAAATTACGAGTTCAATATGATGTAGATGCAACAGCGGCACTAGTAAAAGCAATTGAAACGGTTATAGAAAACCCAAGACACGACCAATAATAAACGTAAACCTCATTTTTAAAAATGAGGTTTTTTATTTTCAAAAATTCCCTCTTATATAAATTTCATTTAAGCGCAAAATAATATTGCAAGGAGGAATGAAAAAATGAAAAATCAAAAAAGTTCAAAGATGAATTCAAAAACAAACATTAACAATGGCGGTGGATCTAAAGGAAGAAACACAGAATCAGCTAATAATAATTACAACATGAATAACAGCAGAAATAACAATATGACAAATAACATGAACAATAACAGAAACAACAACATGACAAATTGTACTAATTCTCAAGGAATCAAACAAGCAGACAGGAACATGGATTACTGAATGGTAGGAGTTAAAGAAGCCAAAGACTGGGTGGACATTAACGAAAAATAACTTAAATTAAAAAATAAGCAAGAAGAAAACATTCTTCTTGCTTATTTTGTTGTTGTTGGCTTTTTTGTAGATGTGTTGCTTAAATATTTAATGTTTTTAGCATGTTTGTGTATTTTGTTAACATACCAATGTTTGTGTAATAGAGAGAATAGCGGTCATTTTTTTTGATTTGCAATAAATTGGCGTCAACTAACTTTTTTATATGCTGCGAGATTGTGGCCTGTGAATAATCAAAATAAGCAACCACATCTTTGTTGCAGACAGTCGTGTTGTTTTTGTTGTTTGAGAAAATAAACATTAAAATTTTAATCCTCATGGGATGGGCTAAAGCATCGGAAACTTTTGATATAAAAAGCAAATCGTCCTCAGGCATCTGATCAGTTTCTTTACGAAGACGCATAGCAAAACCTCCTAAATAATACATAAAAATATAAAATAACAAGTAAAATCGATATATAGCCTATTTGCGATATGAACCATTATATGTAAAAGTCATTGAAAAGTCAAGCAAAATCGTATATAATTGTTTTTAGCGAAAGAGCTTATGTTGAAAGGCAGGCGTCGATTTATGAAGAATAAGACAAAAAATAGGGTAAGCAGAAAGCTTACAGGGTTAATGGCCATATCAATTTTCGTTATGGTGATAATAACAGTTGGTGCTGTTTTCCTTGCGGGCAACCTGCAAAGCGATAAAAATACGATGATGGCTTGTATTGCCGGAGCGATACTGGTTGTTGGCATTATTATTTTGATCATTAGTAACATTTTAATTCATAAAATTGTCACGGAGCCACTGAAAGAGTTAAATGAAATGGCTGCCGAAATTGCTAAAGGAAACATTTATGCCACGGCCAAGTATAGTAAAAAAGACGAGGTAGGAGCTGTGGTAAACTCATTAAAAGAAATCAGCGCCGTAATCAGCAACATGTATGAAAATGTGATACAAGCAAAAGAACTTGCCATGCAAGGCCATCTTAGAAGCGTTGATATAGACGATACTGGCATGCAAGGCACATATAACGATATAATTAAAGGATTTTTGCACCTTGTTAGAACGTTTACAGCTTACTTTGATTCACTGTCTGTCCCCGTAAGCTTAATGGATAGAGATTACAATATCTTATTTATAAATACAGCGTATGCCAAAATGGCAAACAGCAAGAACATGAACAATGTGATAGGCAAAAAATGTTATGAGTGTATGGATATGGACTGCTGTAAAACAGACGAATGTCCTGCAAAAGCCACATTAAAATCCGGAGAAGAAAAATCAGGTCAGTACACCACCCATAACGCCGAATGGTGCTATTTGCTGCACACAACGCCATTTAGAGATTTAGAAGGCAATATACTCGGATTTATGGAATCTGCCATAGACCAAACCCAAAATATAATGGCACAAAACGAAACTGAAATGCATGCGGATGAGAGCGTTAAACAATATGAACTCAAAAGAAAGCAGGACGCTTATCAGCTTAGAGAAGTTTCTAAGTTGATTGAAAACCTTGAAAAATTAGGCGAAGGTAAGCTGGATTTAATCTACGAGAGGTACGAATACGACCAAGATACAAAAGAAATTTATGATGTTTTTGAAAAAATTAACCTTTGCCTCGAGATGAGCTGTAATACCATAAAAGGCTATATTTTTGAAGTGACCAATGTCCTTCAGAAAGTAGCTAAAAAAGACCTGAATATCGGAATTGAAAGAGAATATTTTGGTGACTTTGCAGCCATTAAAGAATCTATTAACAGCATATCACATAACCTAAACGAAATATTCGGCGAGATTACACATACAACTTCACAAGTAGAGACAGCATCAAGCAAGGTAGCCAATGCCAGCTACGAACTATCCCAAGGTGCGTCAGATCAAGCCACAGCAGTAGAAGATATCAGTGACACCATAGCGGAGGTTTCCAGTCAAATTCAGCAAAATGCCGAAAACGCCAGCCATGCCAATGATATTTCCATGACGGCAAAAGAAGATGCGGAAATGGGCAATCGGCAGATGGAAGAGATGATGACGGCTATGGAGGCTATAAATGAGGCTTCAAGAGGCATTGCAAACATCATCAAAGTAATTGATGACATTGCATTTCAAACAAACTTGCTGGCATTGAATGC
>JAVBQZ010000226.1:0-13300 GCA_031548505.1 Bdellovibrionota bacterium
TAATTGATAGTATAAAATCTATCGATCTTGATAGCATGAAGCCAATCGATGCGATATTAGAATTAGCAAAGATAAAAGATAGATTGAATATAAATAATTAAAAAGGAGGAACAATGTTTAAATTTTTAAAGCTTGGATTTATTACAACATTATTTACGACGACTGTAGTACAAGCTGCAGATACTATTTCATTACCGCCTCCGAATAAAACAGGAGGGAAGCCATTAATGGAGGTTATAGATACTTGAGTGAGTTCCCGAACATTTTCCCGCAAAAAGTTAGATGATCAGACATTGAGTGATTTGCTATGGGCGGCGTATGGTACGAATGCTAAAGGTACAAGAACAATACCCACTGCTAAAAATCAACAAAATATGCGGCTCTATGTCGTCTTAAAAGAGGGAGCTTATCTTTACGATGGTAAAAAACATCAACTCGATCTAATCACCAAAGATAATTTGTTGCCATTATTTGAAGAACAGGATTTTATGAAGGATGTTCCTTTAGTTCTTGTTTTTGCTACAGATGCTAAAGATAAATGGGGGGAATTAGATGCCGGAGCAAGCTATCAGAATGTCGGTCTATTCGCTGCTTCTAAAGGACTCGTTGCTGTTGTTCGAGGATATTTTGATATGAAAGGTGTTGCCAAAGGATTAAAACTAAAAGTTGGTTACAAACCAACTATCTCAATGGCTGTTGGTTCAAACATATGATGGTGTTTAGGTTCTAGGGAATCTTACAACAAAAACCTTTTAGATTTAGATGTTAACTAGGGTAGGTAGTTATAGAGTGTTTTGGGAAACGCCATAGCTACCTACCACGAAACAAATACAGGTAATGATTTTTGAATTTCAAAAATCATTATTTTTACTAGGAATAAAGAATCCTATAAAACTCGCGTATCTTTGACGGTAGATAGTAAGCACGTTCAGGATATTTGTCGGCGAGTTCTTTTACATCTATTGGACATCCAAAAGCTGCCTTTGTGTCTTCGGGAACTGTAATTTTGGAAAGATAAATTTCCGCATCAACTCGTCGGCCTCTTGCGTGAGGTCTAACGGTTGACGGTATCTCGCACAAAATTCTCTGCATAATAGCAGTCCCTATTTGTGGTAGCCATCCTTCTACCCTATCGTTTTCGGCCTTCTTTTGCTCTTCTTCCACAAATGCTACAACTTGCTGCCATTTGTCGATTCCAAATTGTTCACAAGTGTAAGGTGGCACCCATTTTGAATCTGCTGCGTAAATAAACTGTATCAAATCAGAGATATGGTTTAAATAATCGCATTCAATCATTTCAGCAGGGATTCCATCAACCAGAGCAAGTGAATTTAACGCTTCATGAGTTTCAGACATTATAAGCTCAGCTGGTATGCTAGTAAGCAAAGAAAGTAACTTCGACATTTCTTGAGTTTCTGTCTTTATCTCATTAGTGTACTCGTTCATCGCCTTTTTGAGACGTGATGCTAAGGTGAATAAACGATTAGTAACTAGTGAGCCATGAAGCATTGACTCCAGTTCTTCTCGTTCTACCCTACCTACCTCTTCAGCAATGATAGGAAGCCAGCGACATGGAGCAATACTGAAATTGTTAATCTCGGTATTTACCTCTGACCAATTCCTATGGTGGTCGGCGTCCATTGTCACAGCGAGTAGTCCTGCATAAGCAGTCCCTAAACGTAAAAACTCCTGCATTTTATACCCTTTCCTGTTTGAGTATTGTGAACAAGTTAAAAATCTATGAAAAACCTAGTTGTAAGATTCTTACCCTGCCTATTGTACATGTATATATGGTAATTTGTAAAGTTAGTTGCGGAGGCTTAAACATCTGAATTCTCATGTTATTTAATTACTTATTTGTATTTATTACTTATATTGTACTTTTTAGCCTAAAAAAAATCTGCGCCAATTTCATAAATTAAACATCTTAACAACGTTAGAATCAAAATAATAGGGTGGGGTTTATCCTCTTTCTAGAATTTCTTTTAAAAAGGTGCATAGATTATGGCAAATGAAATGGATGACTTGGTTAAGGAATATTTAATTGAGTCGAATGAACATTTAGAAACAATTGAGCATGATTTAATTACCATTGAGGAGAATGGTGCGAATATTGATGAAGAACTTGTAAATAAAGTTTTTCGTGCGGCACATTCTATTAAAGGTGGTGCAGGATTTTTTAATCTCACTGCAATTCAATCTGTTGGTCATAAAACAGAAAATGCATTGGACTTAATTCGTTCGCATAAATTGCTGCCCACTTCAGAAGTGGTAAATATTTTGCTACGTGCATTCGATCAGTTAAAAGAATTTGTTGCAGATTATCAAAACAGTGAAAAAGTGGATACTACGCAGTTACTGTCTGATTTAGACTGTGTGATTACAGGCAAATCAATTGTAGATTCATCAGCTTGTCCCAAACCAATTGACCCTAACGCAAAGTCTTCAATAGAGGATAGCCAAGGATGTACTTGCGAGACAGATTTAAATAAAATTGATTTTGATACTTTAACAAAAGATGGGCGTTTCATTTATTTAGTTAAATTTGATTTTATTTCAGATGTCGTAAAGAAAAAGAAGAATGCAGCGTCTTTCATGAAACACCTATTAAGTTGTGGTGAAATTTTAAATTGTACTCTTGCATTAGAAGAAGTTGACAAATTGAATTTAAAAACAATAAAATCGAAGCCATTTGAGATTTTATTTGCAACAATTTTAGATCCAACAGTCGTTAGTGGTTTATTAGAAGTTGAGGACGATAAAATTTTGAATATGGAGCAAATAAAAGAATTAATAAATCTATCAAAAACAAATAAGAAAACAAAAAACGCACCGACTGGTCAAATAATTGCAGAAATTGCAAAATCAGAGACAAATTCAAAAAAACAATCAGAAAAACTCAGCGCCAAACAAACAGAAGTGAAAAAACATGAAGTAGATGATGATGCGACTCTACGTGTACGTGTATCTTTGCTTGAGTCATTAATGAATTTGGCTAGCGAACTCGTATTAAGTAGGAATCAATTAAACGGCGCGATTGAAACAGGTGATAGTCGTTTAATTTATTCCAGCGGGCAGCGAATAAACTTGGTAACATCAGATTTGCAAGAGACAATTATGCTTGCAAGAATGCAACCGATTGGGAATGTGTTTAGTAAATTTCCACGTGTCGTACGTGATTTGGCAGGATCATTAGGAAAGCAAATTAATTTAGAATTAATAGGTAAAGATGTAGAAATGGATAAGACAATCATTGAAGGATTGAGTGATCCATTAACACATATGATTCGAAATTCTGTTGATCACGGTATTGAAACACCAGAAATTAGAATAGCGGCAGGTAAACCTGCTGAAGGAACCGTTCGTTTGAGCGCGTTTCATGAAGCAGGACAAGTTGTAATTGAAATTACTGATGATGGAGGTGGTTTGAATGTGGGAAGAATTGTACAAAAAGCTATTACAAGTGGGCAAATTACACAAGCACAAGCGGATGATATGTCAGAAAAAGAAAAAATGATGTTGATTTTTTCGCCTGGATTATCAACTGCTGAAAAAGTTACCAATGTTTCAGGCCGTGGTGTAGGAATGGATGTGGTAAAAAACAATTTGGATAAACTCGGTGGTAAGGTAGAAATTGATTCTGAAGAAGGGATTGGCACGTCATTCAAAGTTAAATTACCTCTAACTTTAGCAATCATTCCATCATTACTTGTTTCGTTAGCTAACGAAAGTTTTGCAATTCCGCAGGTTAACGTTAGCGAATTAATTTTAATTCCAAAAGGGCAGGTTGCAAATAAAATTGAATTAGTAGGGAATGCCGAGGTTTTGCGTTTGCGTGGAAAGCTAATTCCGATTTTACATTTATCGGAAGTGCTTGGCATAGATAAAGAGATGGAAAGTAATATTGATTTGGCAGAATTAAGTCCACAAGAGCAATTAGCTAAGTTAGTTGAGCAAAGATCGGGACGTAGAACTGCTAAATTTAGAACATTTGATCGAGATTTAAATATTGTTATAGTTAATACCGGTTCGTTCTATTATGGTTTGATTGTAGATGGGCTGCATGACACAATTGAAATTGTGGTTAAGCCAGTTGGAAAACATTTACAATTTGCAAAAGAGTACGCTGGGGCAACAATTTTAGGTAATGGAAATGTAGCTCTAATTTTAGACGTCAGTGGTTTGGCTACAAAAGCATGTTTAACGAATAAGGAAGTTGAGAAAATTAGCGGACGTGAAAACCAAGAAGAAAGTGATTCGTCTATACAAGAAATGAGTTCATTTTTGTTGTTTAAAAATAGTACAACTGAGAGTTGTGGAATTCCGCTTGAACTGGTGGCACGTGTTGATGCGGTTGAAGATGAGGATATTGAAATTATTAGCGGTAGACGTGTAATGAAATATCGTGGTGGTTTGTTGCCATTAATAACTTTAAAAGATATCGCTGACGTAAAAGATGTCTGTGAAGAGCAAGAAAAGATAGCAGTAGTCTTTAATATTGCTGATAAAGAAGTTGGTTTATTGGCAACGATGCCCCTTAATGTAGCGGAACTAATTGTCAATTTAGATCAGAAAACATTGAAGCAAAAAGGGATCATGGGCTCAATGGTAATTGAAAATGAACCTACAATGCTACTTGATATTTTTGAATTGGTTGAAGCAAAATTTCCACAGTGGGTTGCTAAATCAACACCTGTATCTAGATTTGTTGGCGATAAGATACCAGTTATTTTAATTGCAGAAGATACCGATTTCTTTAAATATCAAATTCGCTCTTACGTTGAAGAGCGCGGTTATAAAGCAATTGTGACTTCTGATGGCGCAGAAGCATGGGATATGTTGAATAAACGAGATCTCAATGTTGATATTTTATTAACTGATATTGAGATGCCGAAGATGAATGGTTTTGTGCTAACTGAAAAGATCAGACGTGATGGACGTTTTAAGGGACTCCCTATCATCGCTGTAACTTCACTTTCAAATGAAAAAGATATCAAGCGTGGTATGGAAGTTGGAGTTACGGATTATCAAGTTAAGTTGAATAAGGAGAAGTTGCTATCAGCAATTGATAAATGTTTAAATAAATAGAGATGGATAATAATTTAAAGAGTAATCATGGAAAATACTACGACAACAGAAATAGAAAATAATGATCATCTTGCAGATACTGTGATTGATTTATTTTCAACATTTTGTATTCAGGATAATATGTATTGCGTAAATGCAATTAAAGTTCAGGAAGTTATCAATATTGGGCATATTACGCCAGTTCATCAACAAGTAAAATCTTATATAGTTGGTATTATTAATTTACGTGGGCGCATTGTTACAATTATTGATTTAGCCGAGAAACTTGGACTTTTGAAAACAAAAATAAAAAAGACGACAGGAATTTTTATTTTGGACTGCGATGGAGAGTATGTTGGTTTGTTAGTTGATAAAATTGGTGATGTGATAAGAATAGATAGAGATTTAATTACTGCTGCACCTGGAAATATTCAAGGTGTAAGTGGAAAATATTTTGATGGTGTTTATCAAGCTGATAGTAAATTGATTGCGATTTTGAATCCGGAATTGGTTCTCACCGAAGAAGATAATTAGTATTCATTGGTGGTTTTAAAAATTTACTTTAACCGCTGTGGAATTCTTCCCACCATTTTTTTTATAAAACCGTAAATTTAATTGTATTTTATATACACTCATGAAACGTTAGTATATACTCCTGTTACTTTATTTTCCCGTTATAGCGTACAAGTATCTTTCTTGTTTTGTTATCGCTTCGCGATGCTTTTGTTATTATAAACAGGAGTATATTTGTATATGGCTTCGCTGTCGCTACGCATACTCATGCTCCTAAAGGGTTAAAAAAAATCGGGAAAACTCAAGGAGCATGAGTATATTTTCTTGACTGTAAAAAGATTACTCTATAAGGGCACGCTTCTGCTTTAGCGATGCTTGCGAGAGTAATTCAGTGGTAGAATGCAAGCTTCCCAAGCTTGACGTCGCGGGTTCGAGTCCCGTCTCTCGCTTATGCTCATGATTCAAAAAGGAGCTAAGAATTTCAGAAAATTATGCGCGTGTGTGCATATTGTTTTTTTATTTAAACATCACATAATTCCATGGATACACAATTAATAAAACGTTTTACAACTGCTGTTATACTTTTACCGATTTTGATAGCGGTTTTATATGTTGGAAGTTGGTGGTTAGTTGGCTTAACGGTTGTTGTTTTCCTTTTGTTGAACTGGGAATATTATTCAATGAGAAGTGATATTTCACTTAAGGCAAAATTGTTGGCAATTTTAGTTAATGCACTGCCGATAGGTTTGACACTCTCTGTACTTATAAATAGTGATGACATTTTCAATATTACATATCCAAATCATGATATCTACGCTTCAGAATGTCTTCAATTATCATTAATTCTTTATTTTTTTCGCCTTATACCTATCACTGGGATTGTTGTGTTGATTTGGTTTATGCGCGATATTTTCTTTTGTCGCAAAATTATTGAAACAAATTGTAGTGATGTTTTGCCTGCGAAAATTCGCCATTATGTTTGGGGTTATTTATATATGGGGGTGCTTGCAAGTACATTTATTCTTGCAAATTCAATTGGTAAGACAACTGGCTTTTATTTGGCATGGATTTTAGCAGTCGTTTTTGTTAGTGATACCTGTGGATATTTTTTCGGTAAAAAATTTGGCGAACGCAAGTTTTCGCCAAATGTTAGTCCGAATAAAACTTGGGTAGGATTTTTTGCTGGCTTGGTCGGAGCTGCTCTGGCATCGTTATTTTTTGTTTGGCTATTAATAGGCATTGGGATTGATGCTGCCGGTCCGGTGTTGCTTGGATTGAGCAAAATTCAAGTAGCAGCTTATGGTGTATTTATAGGCGTGCTCGCTGTATTTGGCGACTTATTTGAATCATTGGTGAAACGTTTAAATGGCGTTAAGGATTCTGGAAATCTATTGCCAGGTCATGGTGGAATTTTAGATCGTTTGGACGGAGTGCTTTGGACGGTGTGGGTGGCATTTCTTGTAATATTGTTAAATTCATAATTTCTTTTTTCTAATGGATATTTTAATTCAAGCTATTTCATTCTTAATTATTATTGGTGTACTTGTATCAGTTCATGAATTTGGGCATTTTATTGTGGCTAAATGGTGTGGAGTTGGTGTCTTAAAATTCTCTATTGGTTTTGGAAGAGCAATTTGGAAAAAAACGTATAAAGAGACCGTTTATCAAATTGCGTTAATCCCACTTGGTGGTTTTGTGCGGATGGTTGGTGATATGCCTGACCCAATTACGACTAACAAAGCAACTGACGATTTGGTTCGTGAAGCTTCTGGCTCAAAACCTTCAAAATTAGCGCAGAAAAACTCAGAAAAAGAGAAGAAACGTCAAGAAGAAGCAGAGAAAGAGCTGAATGATTTGTCAAGGGCAATGATTGCAGACGAGAGCTGTTGGTTTATACATCAGTGTTTCTGGAAAAAATTTGCAATAGTTTCTGCCGGACCAATTTTTAACCTTATTTTTGCTGCAATTGTTTTTGCGTTTATGGGCGGTATTTGGGGTGTTCAATCGCCATCGGAAAAAGCAGTAATTGGAAAAGTTCAAGAAGGGGCGCCTGCTGAAATTGCCGGATTGAAGGAAAATGATAAATTCATTTCAATAGCTGGGGAAAAAGTTGAAAAATGGGAAGATGCCGTAAGATTAATTCGTGCATCAGAAGGTGAGCCGATTAAGGTCGCAGTTGATCGTAATGGCGCTATTTTGAATTTGGAAATTACGCCACAGAAAAAAGAATTAAAGGATATTTTTGGTAAACCGAGTGATATTTATCTAATTGGTATTGAAGTTAAAATTGAACGTGAAAAAGTTCCGCTTTGGGAAGCGCTGATATTGGGAGTGAAAAAAACGGTCGTAATAAGCCAATTAACTGTTATTGGTATTTGGAAATTAATTACGGGTGAATTGTCAGCAAAGGAGAATTTATCCGGGCCTATTTTTATTTTTAAGCAAGCAGGTGCAGAAGCGAAACGTGGTCTTGAAAGTTTCTTTGGTTTTATGGCGATTTTAAGCATTTCATTGGGTATTTTAAATTTATTGCCAATTCCAGTTCTTGATGGTGGTCATCTCGTGTTTTTTATACTTGAAAAATTAAAAGGTGGCGAGCTTCCATTCAAAATTAAGGAATATGCACAAACAGTTGGTTTTTTTCTTTTAATGCTTTTAATGTCCTACGTAATTTTAAATGATATTCGTAACCGTTCTCGTGATTTAGAGAAAGAAACTAAGATTGAATGGGGAGAACGAGCACTTAACGATAAGTAATGAATTCTCTTGGTATTGATACTAGTAGCTATGGGATTTCGCTTGCATTGATCTATAACGGTTCCATGCTGGGCGAAAAACAAATTGCAGATATTGGCGTGGCAGAGAATTTGATGCCTAGTATTTTGGAAATTTTAGAACAAAATAATTTAACGTTAGCAGGTTTGCATAAGATTGCTATTATTTCCGGGCCTGGTAGTTACACTGGTTTACGTAGCGGTTTAGCCACTGTGCTTGGAATTAAAGAAGCGAACTTGAATGAGACTTTAGAAGTCGTATCGGCATCCAAATTATTAGTACAAGCACATGAAGTCGTTGATAAAATTAATCTAACTGAGAAATCATCCAAAATCATTTTTTCATTGCTAACTGCCAATGAAAATGAGTTTTTTATTTCAGTTTACTATTTTAACTTGTTTTTAGATGGAGAAAGTGATAGTGCCCAGCCACTTCGTGAGGTCTCTCTTCCAATGATTATAAAAAAGGAAGAATTCTTAAATTTTAAAGAAACTTTTTTAAATGATTTAAAAAATAATTCTTTAAGTTTCAAAATCAAAGATTTTAACTCCACTGACATAATTGACATTATAGATAGCCCAATAAATTTTGCGGTTGCTATCGTAAAATTAGCGCGTAATTTTCCAAATAATACCAGTGAGAATTTAGAGCCTTTGTACATTAAACCAGTGAATGCCAAAACGTTATCCGAGAGAAGAGATTAGTTACTCTTATCGTAATCGCGATAAAACAACCTGGTATATTCAACTTATCTATATTAATTATAATTAATTATATTCTCATATTCTTATTATCTTATTTAAAAGGAACAAATGAACTTAACAGAATTAAAGCGTAAAAGCATAAATGAACTCGTCGAAATCGCAAACGACCTCAATATTGAAGGTGCAAGTACATTAAGAAAACAGGATTTGATTTTTTCAATTTTAACTACTCGTTCCGATTCCAATGGGCAAATTTATGGTGAAGGTGTGTTAGAAATTTTACCAGATGGTTTTGGATTTTTGCGTGCTCCTGATTATAACTATTTACCGGGTCCTGATGATATTTATGTTTCGCCGGCGCAAATTCGTAGATTTAATTTGCGTACTGGTGATTCTGTGACTGGCCAAATTCGCCCGCCAAAAGAAGGTGAACGTTATTTCGCATTATTAAAAGTCGGCGATATTAACGGTGGAACTGTTGAACAACAAAAGAATAAGATTTTATTTGATAACTTAACACCGCTCTATCCGGATAGGAAATTACATCTTGAATGTGGCGGGGAAAGTTTTTCCATGCGTGTTATTGATTTGCTTGACCCTATTGGATTGGGGCAACGTGCTTTAATTGTTGCGCCACCGCGTACAGGTAAAACAATTCTGTTACAACAGATTGCAAACTCAATTACGACAAATCATCCAGATGTTGTTCTTATGGTTTTGTTAATTGATGAGCGTCCAGAAGAGGTGACAGATATGCAACGTAGTATTAAAGGGGAAGTTATTTCGTCGACTTTTGATGAACAAGCTGTTCGTCACGTACAGGTTGCAGAAATGGTAATTGAAAAGGCAAAACGTTTGGTTGAGCATAAAAAAGATGTTGTAATTTTACTTGATTCAATTACGCGTTTGGCCCGTGCTTACAATACAGTCGTCCCAGCGAGTGGAAAAGTGCTTTCTGGTGGTGTGGATTCAAATGCTTTGCATAAACCAAAGAAATTTTTTGGTGCTGCACGAAATATTGAAGAAGGTGGTAGTTTGACAATTGTTGGGACTGCGTTAATCGAAACTGGTTCACGTATGGACGAGGTGATTTTTGAGGAATTCAAAGGTACAGGTAATATGGAATTATGTTTGGATAGAAAATTAGCTGAGCAACGTCTATATCCAGCAATTGATGTAAATAAATCAGGGACACGTAAGGAAGAAATGTTAATGCCAAAAGAGGATTTGCAAAGAATTTGGTTGTTGCGAGCAGTTCTTTCGCCGCTTAGCCCGTTGGATGCTATGAAATGGTTGTTAGATAAAATGAAGGGGACGAAGAATAATAGGGAGTTTTTAGATAAGATGAAAGGGTAAATGAGTGATACTTTTTAAGTATCAACTAAATAATTTAAAATTTAGAATCTAAAATTTATATAAAGGTGATTATATGAAAAAATTAACATCTGTTGCAGTTGTTTTTTTATTTTTTTTAGTTATCGTAACCAATGTTTTTGCTAATGACGGACAACCATTAACTCGGATTCAATCAACCGTTGCTGCTTGTAAAGATTATATTATTAAAAATAAATCATCGCTTTCTGATGATCAAATGCTTACGGGATTAAAAAATATAGTCGCTCCTCTGTTTGATTTTCGTGAAATGGCTAAACGTTGTTTAGGGAATAATTGGAAAAATGGTACCGAAGCTCAACAACAAGAATTTGTAGATTTGTTTAGTGATATGCTTGCTAATGCCTATATGAAAAAAGTTGTGAAAGGTATTGAAAATGCAGAAATAAAATATCCTGCTGGCGCAGTTGAAGTTGATGGTAAAAAAGCAACAGTTAAAACAGTTATTATTGCTGATAATGAATCAGTCAATGTTGCTTACAGAATGATGCAACGTAAAGACAGTAGTTGGTGGGTCTATGATGTAATTATTGAAAATATAGGTTTAATTTCAAACTATCGTACAGAATTTAATGAAATTATTCGCAACGGTGGCTATGATAAACTAATTTCAACTCTTAAAGCCCGCATTGAAAAAATTAAAAAAGAAAATTCTTCTGAAAACTTAGATTCAGCAAAAGAGTAGTTTTTTATACTAAAAAAAATTACTTTATCCATCTGGGATATCGAAATAGAAAATCTAACTTACCTTATTCGTTAGATTTTTTATTTCGACGTTGCTTCTCCTAGCGATACAAATCTACTCCTTCAATATTTATCGGCTGTTGTGAATTCTAACGTAACTCCTTAAAATTACAGATAATTTACATAATTATATTTGCAACTTTACTTCATTGATAATCATCAAAATAGCCAAGAACCTGTTTTTATGAATTTTATATTAGTGAGGGAAATTATGCTAACAATTACTGTAAATGAAAATGAACTTTCTTTTAATCAAGAACATATTCAAGATATAAATGAATTAATTTCTTTAGTTAATGAAGGTGTTGCTCAACACAATCATATTGTTTCTAGTATCCTAAAAGGCGGTCAAGAATTACAAGAAAACGATTGGACTTTACGCTTAACCGAACACGGAGATACAACACTTGATATTGCTACTTCTTTGAGATTAGAAAATTAATTACAATAATGACATTTAGATTAATGCTATTTGTCATTTTTTCAGTCCATGAATTATTTTAGCTACTTCATAATATATTGATTGTGGAATGTTAGAGTTACACTCAATTCCTTTTGTAGCAGAAACAATTTTTTCATTTTTATGGATTTGCACGCCGTAGCGACGAGCGATGGATTGCATTTCTTTGGCAATTAATTGTTGTCCTTGTGCGGAAATAATGGGCACATCATCAATGTTATGATTGTATTGCAGTGCTACTGCAGTTAGTTTGATCATAATATCTTATTTATATTTGACAGGTAGTAAGTGTAATCGCTTTACCTAAGAATATATTCCATACTTATTTTATGTTTAGTAGGTATTCTAAAGTAGTGTATAATAGTGGGCGTAGTTGTTTTTAATAACTATTCGAAAATATGGCGTTTAGTTATTTTTTATATTAATTTTCTTTGCCCAAGCGTATGCGGATTTTAAAGTGTCCTCAAGTGGTGTTTCAGCATGCCAACCAAGTAGATCATTTGCGAGTGTTGAGTCTGCCCAGATTTGCTCAATATCACCAGTGCGGCGGCCAACAATTTTATATGGAATTTTAGCACCTGTCGCATTTTCAAATGCGGTAATCATCTCTAAAACTGAAATTCCTTTACCAGTCCCCAAATTAAAACATTCTAGTTTATTTTTCTGTTTGTTTGATATAATTCTTTCAATAGCTGATACGTGTGCTTTTGCTAAATAGATAACATCTATATAATCGCGAATACATGAACCGTCTGGTGTGTTATAATCATTCCCATAAACCGAAAGTTCTGGACGAATACCAACGGCGACCTGTACCAAATATGGCAATAAATTTTGTGGAATGCCAAGCGGTAATTCGCCAATCTCAGCTGATTTATGTGCACCAATTGGATTAAAATAACGCAATAAAATTGTTTTTATTGGCATTCTTGCGGCAACTGCATCGTGAACAATTTCTTCAGCTATTTGTTTTGTATTAGCATACGGTGATTGTGCAAGTTGAATTGGAGAATTTTCCGTGACAGGCAAATTTTCAATAGGTGGTTGACCATATACTGTAGCGGAGGATGAAAAAACAAATCCTTCAACTTCGTATGCAGGCATTAAATCCAAAAGATTAATTAATGATACTAAATTGTTTCGGTAGTATAAAAGTGGTTTTTCTATTGATTCACCAACCGCCTTACTGGCTGCGAAATGGATAATTCCTTTAATGCCTACATATTTTTCAAAAACATTTTTAAGCGCATCAAGATTAGTACAATTTATTTGTTCAAATATTGGTCGCACACTAGTGATTTTTTCAATTCCGTCTAATACATTAATATTTGAATTAGATAAATCATCGACAATCACTATTTCATAACCAGCGTTTTGTAATTCAACAACTGTGTGCGAACCAATATAACCTAAACCGCCTGTAACTAAAATTTTTGTAGGCATAATAAAATTATTAATTTTCGACTATTACTTCTACTCTGCGATTTCTAGCTCGTCCAGCTTCCGTAGAATTATCAGCAACAGGTTGATTTTTGCCAAATGCGCGAACTTGTAAACGATTTTTACTGATTCCACGATTTTGCAATGCTGCTGCAACTGATTCAGCCCGATTATATGATAATTTATAATTATACTCCTCACTACC
>JAVBQZ010000221.1:0-7329 GCA_031548505.1 Bdellovibrionota bacterium
TTAACGCAACATTCGTAAGTGTCAATCCAGAAAAGAATAACGTTAAAGTTATTATCAGTATCTTCGGTAGAAACACGCCAGTAGAATTAGACTTTAACCAAGTTGAAAAGGTTTAGAGGATATTATAATTTCCCCCTATAAGCATTCATCACTCCGCGGAGTTATTGTTATAGAAGAAATATACTCGTACGAGCTCCGCCACCCAAAAAACTCTAAGAAAAGGAGAAAACTAATAGAGTCAGTTATCACATTCGCACTAACACACCACCCCAAGCCATGCCCGCACCAATAGCAGTAAAAAGGACAAGGTCGCCTTTTTTTACTCTACCTGCCTCAACTTCTTCACTTAATAAAACAGGGACGCTGGCCGCGCTGGTGTTGCCATAACGTGAGATATTAGTAGGGATTTTACTTTCTGGGAGTTCTAGTTGTTTAGCCACAAGCGATAAAATGCGCAGATTTGCTTGGTGGGAAATAAAATGGTCAATCTCTGAAACATCAATGCCTGCTTTAGCACAAATTGATTTCGTCACTTCCACTAGCGCATTAACTGCAAATTTAAAAACTGCCTTGCCATCCATTTTAAGAAAATGGCAACCTGAATCAAGTACTTCATGTGACAAACGATTTGCCGAACCATAAGCAACTTTTAAAATATCTTCTTCACGACCATCAGAATGCATTTCCGAAACATAAATGCCAGGCGTTTTTTTGAAATCTGCAACTTTATAATTCCCTGCCTGATCTTCATCTTTTTCAAAAGCGCGCAAAACAACTGCACCACAAGCATCGCCCAATAGGACACAGGTATTCCTGTCAGCTAAATTTGTGATAGATGTTACAATATCACCACCAATCACTAAAATATTTTTTGCACCACCATGCGCAATATATTGGTCGCCAAGTGCAAGTGCATATACAAATCCGGCACAAGCTGCCTCAACATCAAATGCAAAACCACGTTCCATCCCTAACCTATGCTGCACAACACAGGCAGTTGATGGAGTACGAAAATCGCCGGTTATTGTGGCACAAATTATCCCATCAATATCAGCAATTTCTAAACCAGCAGCTTTAATTGCTTTGCGTGCGGCAACTTCTGCCAAAGTCGAAAGCCCTTGATTATTATCCGTCCAACGACGTTCTCTAATTCCGGTACGTTCGGTAATCCATTCATCGCTCGTATCAAGATGAAGTTTATCGACAAAATAATTATTTGAAATAATTTTTTCTGGAACTTCACGGCCTGTACCGGCGATATAACTGGATACGAATTGTTTCTTTAACATTGATTTACAAATATAGGATTAACAAAATAAATACAGGATGGCGTATTATACTCTCCCTTATGCTATTAAATTTTCTTTAATAGGACAGTCCCATTCGTGCCACCAAAGCCAAATGAATTTGATAACGCAAATTGCACGTCTTTTTTACGCGCGGTATGTGCAACATAATCTAAATCACAATCCTCATCCGGATTATCTAAGTTAATTGTCGGTGGGACAATTCCATTTTTGATTGTCATTGCTGTGACAATTGCTTCTAAACCACCAGCCGCGCCAAGTAAATGTCCTGTCATTGACTTAGTCGAACTAACTAGCAAACCGCCATACGCATACGCGCCAAAAACCGATTTAATTGCAGTCGTTTCAATTTTATCATTAAGCTTCGTCGATGTACCATGTGCGTTTATATAACCAACATCTTCCGGTCTAATTCCGGCGCATTCAATTGCCATTTCCATTGTTGCAATCGCACCATCACCGGTTTCAACAGGTGCGGTGATATGATTGGCATCACACGAAAACCCGTATCCGACAACTTCGGCTATAATATTTGCGCCACGTCTTTTAGCATTTTCATATTCTTCTAAGATTAGAATTCCCGCACCTTCACCAATTAAAAATCCATCACGATCTTTATCAAAAGGCCGGCTCGCTTTTTCCGGCTCATCATTGCGCGTCGTTAATGCCTGCATTTTTCCAAAACCTGCACAACCCAAAATTGAAATCCCTGCCTCTGCGCCACCAGTTATAATAATATCCTGCATACCATCTTTTATCATTCGATATGCCTCACCAACAGCATGCGTTCCGGATGTACACGCACTAGTTATTGTATAATTTACACCTTTCAGACCGTATTGAATTGCAACGTTGCCGGGAGCAAGATTAGAAATCATTGCTGGAATCAACATTGGAGAACATTTACGTGCGCCACCATTAAAAATATTTTTTAAATTTTCTTCAAGAGTAAGTAAACCACCGATACCAACACCTAAAATACAACCCATCTTTTTTGCATCATACTGTCCATCTTGAATGCCGGCATTACTCCACGCCTCTTGTGCAGCGATAAGCGCAAACAGAGTAAATCTATCGGCACGTTTCGTCAATTTTGGATCAAGTAATTCTTCCGGCTTAAAATCTTTTACCTCCGCGCCAATTCGGCAAGGGTAGCCTTCTGTATCAATTAAAGTAATATTCCCTGCTCCTGACTTCCCTGCCAGTAATGCATTCCAGGTATCTTTTAAATTATTTCCAACAGGCGTAATTGCGCCCATTCCAGTAATAACAACGCGTCGATTCATAAATAAAAATATAAAAGTTAGTAAAAAATAATGCCAATTACCTAGCCTCACTTCCTTTTTATATTAAAAAAATTATAAGGTATAAATTGTGCATTACAAGCTTTGGACTAACAAAAACCTCGTTCTCCCCGAATAATCTGGTTCAAAACAAAAGTTAGAAATTCCATAGTTAATAAGTATTTCAATAATCGCCTGCTCTTGCTCACAACCAATTTCCATGATCAACTGCGCTCCGCATTTAAAATATGGCTGTAGCTCAGCCAAAAATCTCCTGATTATATCCAGTCCATCTGCACCGGAATATAACGCAAGCTTTGGTTCAAACTTCGCAACATCACTAGCAAGGCGCGCCCCTTCCATAACGTAAGGTGGGTTAGCAACAAATAGAATCATATTTCTATTTTGATTTTTAATATCTAAATTGGTTAGCAAATCTGAATTAAAAAATTTCACTATTGAATTAAGATTTAATTTCTCTGAATTTTTTCTCGCTATATTTAAGGCGTTATCAGATATATCAACAGCAATGACTTCACCAGATGTTAAATAATCCTCACCAAATTGGTTCCGTAATTCATCAGCAATAGAAAGTACAATCACGCCGGAACCAGTACAAATATCTATTAAATAAAAATTTTCTGGTTTATCCTTAAAAAATTTCAAAGCAAGTTCAACTAAAATCTCTGTTTCTGGACGCGGTATTAAAACGTTTTCGTCAACTATAAACGTATTTTTATAAAAATCCTTTCTACCGATAATATAAGCAATGGGTTTTGATGTTTTTCGCTGAGCGATAAAATCGTAAAATGTTTGAATATTGTCTTTATTTTTTTGCCTACGAACTACCTGGATTTTTTCTACATCACTATCTTTATAAATAATTAATTGTTCACGTGTTAGCCCGAATGCTTCTTGTAAAAATAAATTTACCTCTAAAGCAATTGTCTGTTGGCTTACAACTGATAATTCATCAAGCGCATTTAAGCATTGTAATTCTCTGATTCCCCAATCTTTTAATTCACATAAATTCATATTATAAAATTGCATGAAATGAAAAATAATTCTATGCCGTTGCTCACTAATCTATAATTAAAAATCTTAAATGGCAATTAATGAAAATTCCACAAAATGCAATTCACATTACCGAGCTTGAAAATTACGTTTTCTGCCCTGCATATTGGCAATTCAATAAAAAGAATGTGCAAAAACATCAACCGACAACCCAAGAGAAAAAAGCACATTTCATTCGTAAAAGTTGGTTTGCTAAGCAAAATACATTCGTCGCATTAAAGCATTATACTAAATTGCTTTTCTTTATTTTATTTGTGCTAATTTTAATTCTATTTGTAATTGACCAAACAGCGTTTGATAAACATGCAACCATGGTCATAACTAACAAAACATTTTTATCTGAATCAGGCATAATGTTTTGTTTACTCGCTGTTGGTTTAATTATCGCGTTTTGGAAATTATTTGAACATAAGATAATCGAAATTTCTACCCAGACAGGTGTAAATAAAGATACGAACTTTATCGCTATAAAGAATAGTAAAAAGGCAAATCCGAAAATGTTTTATTCAGAAACGCTAAACCTTTACGGAAGGCCAGATGCAATTATAAAACAAGAAGATATTTCAATTCCAGTCATTATGCGAGCCAGTGCTTCGAAAGTCCAAGATAGGCACGTCATAGGAATTATCGGATTGCTTGCATTATTTGAGGAAAATCGAAAATCAAAAAATATAAATCAAAAGATACCATACGGAATTATAATTTTTGGTTCGCAAAAACGACAAATAAAAATACAAAATACAGCCGAAAAAGAACAAGAACTACTTGAGTTAACTACAAGAATTAAACAAATAAATTCAGGACAAGCACAGGCAATTGCAACTCCGGAAAAATATAAATGCTTGCATTGTAAATTCGCAAGTTCATGCAAGGATTGTACGTAGTCGTAATGAACTCAGTCGAGTGACGTAGCAATAATGTTGGGATAATAAGAAGGTCTTTAAAAACCATTGGGAGAATATTATAGACACTAAAGTATTTTAAGCTTTAGTGCCTATAATGCGGAGTAAAAAGACCTTATTAGATAGGGCCTAACTCACTTTTCCCCCGTGAGTTGATCGTGCACAGTAGAAACCGCTTCTTCGAACCTGCCGGATTCAATGAGGGCGTCCACTTTCGCTACCTTAGCTTTGGTCATATCCTCCGCCTTGGCCTTGGCAGCAATCATCCAATCCCCACTACCACCGCTGGCACCAGCAACGAACAATACCTCCGCAATTTCTTTATCGCGATATTTCAAGGCGTACATGAGGGGCGTCCAGCCAGCTTCATCTCTTTCATTGAGATCAACCCCTGCAGCAATGCAGGACTTAATATCCTCCATGCTACCAGACTTGACAGCGTCAAAAAGGGAACGCAAAGAATTTTCCATTGGAAATTCTCCTTATAGTTGAGAATTACGTGTCCGAGAGTTAGACAGTGCCAATAAGAAAGTGAAAACATTTTTCCTCCTTATTATCTCTCATAAAATATTGAGAATTTCAAAACTCTATGAGAGATAATATCTACCACTTCTACTAATATGCATTTTGCCTTTTGCCTTCGGGATTATACACAGCTATTCCTTGAGTTTTCCCCTTTTACTAGAACCCTCTTTAGACATAAGCAAAACATTACAGGTTATGATAAAAAATCGCAAAAGTGTATCTTAATATTTTTATCTAAAGAACAACTTTATAACACAAGCATTTTAATGTGAAATTACTAATAAAATCATAAGATTAGAGGGCAAAGCAAATTTAAAAAGCCGTTATCACAAATGGCTCTCATAATTTGTGGAGAATCCCGTAACAAATCCAGAATAAATATTAAAATTTTATGGATATACAAAAATTCACATTACAACCATTTAATAGCTTAAAAACTATTAACCCACTAAACAACCATTCGAAAGTCGAAATAAATTTTAGAGATGTTTTAAAGCAGTTAAAAAATGAAAGCAAATCATTATCACGTTCGGAAAATAAGTTACCAACTACTACCCAAAACAATTTAACAGAAATAATAAACAATTATGTTAATCTTTGGACTGCCTCTGAACAAAAACTACGATCGCAATTAAAAAACATAAATCCTGAAAGTAAAAAAATAATTGAATTGCAAATTGAAATAAATAAATTTAATTTAAAAACATTAATTGCAACACAATGTGCTGAAGCATGTAGTGGAACAGTAAAACGTGTTCAGCAAATGGGGGCAAACTAACAAGTGTTTCAATTTAAAACCCTACAATTTGCCGCAAAAAGACAAGATGTGAAAATTCAGCAAAAGAAAATTGAAATTACTAAAAAAAATAAAGAGTTCTCTGAAAACAATTCGAAATTAAAAGAAATTGTTAACTATTCAAAAATAATTCGACAAGCAGAAATTAGGAACAGAGAAGTTATTAATAAAAATATTCAAATGCAGAATGGAAAGATTGAAGTATATTCACGTAAATTTCTTCAGCAAAAACAAGACTTTCTGATTTTTACTTCATTTATAAATACTGTCATCTCACATAAATTTAGCGAAATTAACAAAGTTAACAATCAAATTCACTCACAAGTAGCAAAACTACTTGCTGAAAATCAGCAGTTCAAAAATCAACAGGACGAAATAAATAAAAAGCTAATTATTCAGAAGAAAATATTAGTAATGAAAGAAGAAAGTTATGATACAAACGACTACGAAGATATAATTGGATACAGAAAACAAAAATTTCAAGATTGTAATTTATAACAAATACTACCAGTTATATATAAAAGTTGCTTGCGGTTTCAAGTTCATATATACGCTATATGTTTGGCGTTTTTTTAACAAATGCCAACACTAAGCGTTAAAATAACAAATCTTATTTATAAAAGGAGATCGCATTATGGAAAACGCAGATCGCGAATTGATACTTCAACTTTCCACTTCTAACCCCCACTTGAAAAAACTTTATGACCAGCATCTAAAGCTTGACAAAATGATTATACGTTTTGAAAATTATGCTGTTTATTCACCGAGTTCCGAGCTTAGAGTTAAGGAGTTAAAATTAGAAAAATTACGTGGTGTAGATGAAATGATGAAAATTATAAACGAAGAACGCGAAACAACAAAAATCGCAATTTGATATTTGATTGTCTTTACTTTCACGGAGGCATAGAAAAATTATAACTTATACTCTATGCTTCTGTGGAAAATGAAAGGTTTAAACGGTTGAATTACACGTTTTTGGTAGGCATGAGGAGGTTCGAACTCCTGACCCTCTGCACGTCAAGCAGATGCTCTACCGCTGAGCTACACGCCTATATATCATGCCCCCAAAAGATAGGATTCTAGAAAAGGGGAAATTAAAAAAGCACGAATACAAAAAGGTCATGGTTCTAAATTATACTTACATTAAATTGTCAATTTTAAATTACAAACTTCTAAAAAAATAAAAATAAAAGATTAGTTTTTCTTGACAATATAAGCCAATAGTGGCTAGGAGGCGCGCCGATTTTTATAATCTTCTGAATTTTTCAAATTAGATTTTTCTTTTCTAAATCTTCTATTTTTACCTAATTAATAGTCAGGTGATTCAGAACATTCCGGTAATTTGGGACGCTAGCTCAGTCGGTAGAGCATTTGCCTTTTAAGCAAAGGGTCACTGGTTCAAGTCCAGTGCGTCTCACCACCACTATCTTCACGCATCAAAC
>JAVBQZ010000034.1:0-3496 GCA_031548505.1 Bdellovibrionota bacterium
AGCCTTCTGCACTATTGTCGTATAATCCAAATCACGTGGCATAATACTCATTTTTGCAACTTCAATACCAACTTCGCGCGCCCCTTCAGAAATCCCTTCATATAAAGCTTCCGCCCCCGGATGAACTGTCACGAGAAATAATACTTTTTTAGCGCCATATTTTTTGAAAATTTTGACCGCTTGTTCGCCCTCTTTTTGTGACGAAACCCAATGTAAAAAGCTATATGGGCTGGCTTTGGCAAAGGTCGTATCAGAGGAGTTAATAGTTATCATGAACATTTTATTATTGTCAGCAAGATTAACTACGGCATTTGCAGTTGGAGCGGAACACAAATATAAAAAATCCACCTTATCCAAATTAATAAGTTTATTTGCTGCAGTTACAGCACGCCGCATTTGCCATGAATCGTCTTCAACGATAAGTTTATAACGAAATATTTCATCTTGAATTTTATCCAATGCTAATTCCAAGCCTTGTAAACATTTTTCACCAAGCATTGCATTATCCCCTGTCATTGGAGCGATAAAACCAATCTTAATAACAGGCTTGTCACTTACATTATTATCCACACTTTGCAGACTAAAATAAATAATCGTGACAATCGTCATTACTATAATTGCCGTAGCAAAAATTTTCTTTTTCATATCTGTTCTTTTGTATTTTTATTATTTTATTTCGCCAGGTAAGGGAAACCTAGCAGGAAGGAAACTTTCTACACAGCTAAAAATAAAAGAAATCAAAATTTTTGTAAATCAAGAAGATTTTGTAGAAGAGAAAAAACAAGAATTGTAAAAACAAAGTAAGCAGAACGCTAGAGAATAGACAGATTTTAAAAGATAGAAAATCACCGCAAAAGATGGGGAGGCAAAACTGACAGAACAAGATAAAACAATCTATCTAAAATTCCATCAATTTTGCCTAAAGCAAATTATGCGGGGACTAATTCACCGCATAATCACAAAATTACATCATTCCGCCCATACCTCCCATTCCGCCCATGCCACCCATACCTGCAGGCATCGCAGCAGCAGATTTATCTTCCGGCTTTTCACTAATTGCACATTCAGTTGTAAGCATTAAACCAGAAATAGAAGTTGCATGTTGCAAAGCACTACGCGTAACTTTCGTTGGATCAATTACACCTGCTTTAACAAGGTCTTCAATTTTTTCAGTTGCTGCGTTAAACCCAGTCGCACCGGAAGCTTTTTTAATTTCGTTAACTATAACACTTGCTTCGTGACCAGCATTAGTCGCAATTGTACGAATTGGCGCTTCTATTGCTTTCGCGATAATGTCCACACCTACTTTTTCTTCATCAGACACTTTAATTTCTTCAAGTGCTTTTAAAGTTCTTAGGTATGCAACACCACCTCCAGGTACAACGCCTTCTTCAACAGCAGCGCGAGTAGCATGAAGTGCATCTTCTACACGAGCTTTCTTTTCTTTCATTTCAATTTCCGTTGCTGCACCAACTTTAATAACTGCAACACCGCCGTGTAACTTAGCCAAGCGTTCTTGCAATTTTTCACGATCATAATCGCTTGTAGTATCCTCAATTTGTGCACGAATTTGTGCAACGCGAGCCTCAATGTCCGCTTTCTTACCCAAGCCATCAACGATTGTTGTATTGTCTTTATCAATAACGACACGCTTCGCTTGACCTAAATCAGCAATTTCAACTGATTCCAATTTTTTTCCGATGTCTTCACTAATGAATTTACCACCAGTCAAAATTGCAATATCTTGCATCATTGCTTTTCTGCGATCACCAAAGCCTGGCGCCTTAACAGCAGTGACATTCAAAGTTCCGCGTAATTTATTTACAACCAAAGTTGCAAGCGCTTCACCATCAATATCTTCAGCTATAATAACAAGCGGTTTTCCAGTGCGCGCAACTTGTTCAAGCACTGGCAACAACTCTTTCATATTACTGATTTTCTTTTCATTAATTAAAATGTAAGCATTTTCAACTGTGCAAATCATACGCTCAGCATCAGTAACAAAATATGGAGAAACATAGCCACGATCGAATTGCATTCCTTCAACAACATCAAGTGTTGTTTCCAAACCTTTTGCTTCTTCAATTGTGATTACACCTTCTTTACCAACTCTTTCCATTGCTTCTGCGATAATATCGCCAATAGATTTATCGTTGTTTGCAGAAATTGTTCCAACTTGTGCAATTTCTTCTTTAGTATTGGTTTGTTTTGCTAACTTACGAAGTTCAGCAACAACTACTTCTACAGCTTTATCCATACCGCGTTTAATACTCATTGGATCATGACCAACTGCAACCATTTTCGCACCTTCTTTAACAATTGCGCGCGCCAAAACTGTTGCTGTTGTTGTACCGTCACCTGCAATGTCAGATGTTTTTGAAGCAACTTCACGTACCATTGCTGCACCCATATTCTCAAACTTGTTTTCAAGTTCAATTTCCTTTGCAACAGTGACACCATCTTTTGTGATTAAAGGGGCACCATAAGATTTTTCAATAACTACATTGCGTCCACGCGGTCCCATTGTAACAGAAACAGCATCAGCAAGTTTATTTACGCCTTTTAATAAAAGGTCGCGGGCTTCTAACCCATACTCAAGATTTTTAACTCCCATAAATATATATCTCCTTATTTAAAGTTTATAATCTGTATTATAATTTAGATTTATTCAACTATTGCAAGAACATCATCTTCGCGAAGAATTAATTGTTCTTTGCCATCTAATTTTACTTCTGTTCCAGCATATTTGCCAAATAGAATTGTGTCGCCAACTTTCACATCAAGTGGACGTACAGTACCATCTTCGGCAATTTTACCTTTGCCGATTGCAGTAACTTTTCCTTTTTGTGGTTTTTCTTTTGCAGATTCAGGGATGAATAACCCGCCAGCCGTTTTTTCTTCCTCTGGAAGACGTTCAGCGATAATTCTGTCATAAAGTGGACGTAAGCTCATAAATGTCTCTCCTCCATAAAATAATTACAGTGTGTTAATAAAATTTACGATTTTAAATCAGATTAAAAAAGAAAAAAGACTGCGTAAATATTAGATTTTTTACGCAGTCAATTTTCGGGCGCGGACTTTAAACATTCGGCAATACACTGTCAAGCAACCGCAAAATTTTCTGTTAATAACTCTATATTGTACAAGTTTCTAGTATCTTATTTAAAAATTTTGCGAGTTTTTCTTTAAAGATACTCTTTCCCTTTTCTAATTTCTTTTTTGTGTATGCGATTGGTTTTGCTGATGATTGCCGTAGTTGTCCTTTATATTTTTGCGATACCGCAGGTCGTATCCAATTTTGTAACGGCATATTTAAATTAGAATAAAATAATTTATTTATATTTTCTAATTGTTGCGAATTCATATTTGAATTAACGCTAACATTATCAAGTGCAAAAAAAGCTAAAGCACTATTTGTTATATCACTCAAAAAATTACTTATTACATTTTGTTGGACATTCTCAAAAATAGTATTTTGGTTTGTTATAATTATATA
>JAVBQZ010000193.1:0-4017 GCA_031548505.1 Bdellovibrionota bacterium
TATTCCGGCTGAAGGACTTTATAAAGTGGCTGTGAGGTGGGATAATCATGTTTATCAGACTAATGTAACAGGAGGGGCGCAGATCGTATTTGAAGAAGAGGCTATGCCTTTTGAAAACAAATTTGTTACACTTGAATTTTTAGAAAATATAGATTGATGGGTATTGTTGAAAATTATAATCATGTAAAAGCTGCATTGCCGCCGTCGGTAAAACTTATTGCTGTATCTAAAATGCATCCTGTTGAGGAACTGCAAGTGTTGTATGCTGCAGGACACAAGGTTTTCGGAGAAAATAAAGTGCAGGAGTTATGCGATAAGCAAGTTTTGATGCCCGCTGATGTGGAATGGCATCTTATCGGACATTTGCAAACCAATAAAGTAAAGTATATAGCACCTTTTGTTCAGCTTATCCATAGCATTGATAGCTTGAAACTATTGACAGAAGTAGATAAGCAGGCCCAAAAAAACAATCGTGTTATTGATTGTTTACTGCAGTTTCATATTGCTTCGGAAGAAACCAAATTTGGATTAGATATGGCCGAAGCTGTTGAAATGCTCAGGAGCATAGCATATCAATCATTACAAAATATAAGAATTACAGGAGTGATGGGGATGGCCACTTTTACCGAAGAGGTGAATGTTGTTAGAAGTGAATTTGAGCATCTTCATCGGATTTTTGAAGAAATAAAATCCGAATTTTTCATTGATAAGCCTTATTTTAAAGAAATTTCTATGGGCATGTCCGACGATTATCCTATAGCAGTAGAAGAAGGCAGCACGATGGTGAGGGTGGGGACTTTGATTTTTGGAAAACGAAATTATAGTATTGATAATTAATTAAAAATCAAATAAATATGGGAGCTGTTCCTTTTTTTATATTAGATTCGGCGCTGATATTGTTCAGTGTCTATCATATTATTCGTTACATTATAGATAATGATACGGATATTTCTTTTTTAATATTAATGATTGTAGGTTTTATACTATCAGTAATTGCGATGATAATCTACATTGTTTCCGATGGAGGAAGTTTTATTCCTTCTCTTCTTCTTGCTGTCAATGGTTTTTTGGGAGCTTTGGTAATAAGTAAAAGAGTTAATGGATGATCCGTAGATCGGATTGCAATTTTGTTTCATTTTTCTTTGGTGTTTTTTACAACAGACTTCGTTTGTGGCTTTGACGATTCTTGATTTATTATTGACGATTGTTGATTTCCGCGATATGTTGCGGAATTTGTCAATTAGCAATTGTCAATCATCAATATAGTCTATATTTTTATATTTGTTTATATCTAAAATATGTTGTAACTTTGCCATAATTATATGTAAAATAGTTTATCTGTCTGCATTTATGTGACTGACAGTGGCTTTGCCGTGAGTAATTGCATTAAAAATAGCTATGAAGACGAACACCATGAATGAAGAATTATTATCTCGTTTTTCCAACTATATGCGTGAGCGTCGGTATAGTGTGCGAACGATAGATGCTTATGTGGAGTGTTTGCGTATATTTTTCAGGCATTATCCGGAGAAAGATATTTTGGAAATTACCAATGCCGATGTGAGCGATTTTAACAGACGATATATTCTTGATAGAAATTTATCGGCGACATATCAAACGCAATTTATCAAGGCAATACAGTTGTTTTATGAAAAAATTCCACGCAAGAAATTAGTTTTGGAGAATATAGAACGACCACGCAAAGGACGTTTTTTGCCAAGAGTGCTTTCGAAAGAAGATGTTGGAAATATTTTAGGCCGTACGATAAATTTGAAACACCGTGCGATGCTCTCGTTGATTTATGCTTGTGGGCTGCGGCGGAGCGAGCTGTTGAATATGAAAATTGCGGATGTGGATTCCAAGCGTAATGTGATTGTTATCCGACGAGCCAAAGGCGATAAAGACAGGATAGTGCCGCTTTCGCCAAAGATATTGGAAATGCTGCGTAGTTATTTTAAACTTTATCGCCCCAAGACATGGCTTTTTGAAGGCCAAATGCCCAACACGCCTTATGCAGAAACGAGTTTGCAACGTGTGTTTGAGGCGGCCAAACAACGGGCAGGGATTCGTCAGAAATTCACGCTGCATTGCTTGCGGCATTGTTATGCTACGCATTTGCTGGAATCGGGAACGGATTTGCGATATATTCAGGAATTACTCGGGCATAGTCATAGCAAAACCACAGAAATTTACACCCATGTAAGCACGCGGAGTATTCAACAGATAAAATCGCCCTTCGACGACCTTGGCATTTGAGTGGAGAATTATTTGAAGTATAAATAATGAAAATAACTGAAAAAAAAGTGAGTCGCAATGGTAGCAACCGTTCCAGAAATGGAATGATAGGTGTATATTTGTGGTAGCAATAATCAAGTTAGGGGCAAGCGAACCGTAGTGCATATTGACAATAAAAACTATAAAGGAGGATAAAAATGACAGCTTTTGAGGAAAAGATTTATCAGTTTAGAGAAAATTTTGAAAATTTGTCAGAGAGAGATAAAAATAAAATTGCTGGTATCGAAAACGACAAAACACCAGAGGAGCAAGCCGCTTTTGACAAGGAAAAATTGGGAACGATGAAGAGATTAGAAGAAAAAGGGGTGTTTAAGAAATTGGATGACATAATTAAATATAGAGAGAATAGAAAAATGGGAAAACTAAAAATTCTGTACTTCGATATGGATAATGTTCTTGTTGATTTTCAATCGGGAATAGACAAATTAAGCTTAGCAACAGTAAAAGAGTATGAGGGACGTTTGGACGAAGTCCCCGGTATATTTAGTTTGATGACCCCTCTTTCAGGAGCAGTTGAAGCGGTAAAATCATTGTCGCAATATTTTGATGTGTATATTCTCAGTACCGCACCTTGGAAGAATATTTCAGCTTGGTCAGACAAAGTTGCGTGGATACATAAGCACTTTGGAGATGAAAAAGAGAGTGTATTCCATAAGCGCTTGATTATCTCTCATCACAAAAATCTAAATAAAGGCGATTTTCTGATTGATGACCGAACAAAAAATGGTGCAGGAGAATTTGAAGGAGAATTGATACAGTTTGGTACTGAAAAATTTCCTGATTGGGATAAAGTGACGAGTTATCTAATTAAAAAGTGTGCAAAATAGAAAATCAATTAAAATTATGGAGCGATTACCCGATTTGGAAGGAGATATTTTAGTCTTTGATACGGACGAAATAATAGAAAATGAGAAAAGTGGATTAATGGAAAATGTTTTTTTGCTAATAAAACATAACGATAAAGTGATTTGGAAAGAATATGCTGCATTTGAATACTATGGGAGATTTTTGGAAATAAGTGAAGCCTTGCAAAGAAAATATGGAATAAGGTTTAGTTGCCTAAATATTAAATTAACAGGCTATATGGTGGGCGACAGTTATAGGGCGTCAAATATGTTGAGTGGTATTTCTAAATGTAACGTATTTTGGTAAATTCAACAAACGAGGTGGTTGATGAACAAGTTAAACAGCCAGCCCCTAACTTGCGGCCTGCCTGCAAGCGGGCTGAAGTGGTTAATTGAACTTTTGTCGCCCGCTTCAGTTTTCGTCTCGTGGGATAGTGAAGTCGTCCGCAAGCCCGCTCGCAAGCAGCCGCCGGTCCGTTAGCAGCCATAGGCTGAAAGTGCAAACAATTAAAAATAAATAAAAATGAAAAATTTAAACGAAATCTTAGTAACTACCACTTCGAATATTGAAGGATTAAAAATAAAGCAATATGTAAAACCATTATCTGCTCATGTTGTAGCGGGGACAAATTTCTTTAGCGATTTTTTTGCATCTTTTACAGATGTCTTTGGTGGGCGTTCTGCTACGTATCAACGACAATTATCCTCTATTTATACAGAAGCAATTGAAGTTCTAAAAAAGAATACTGCTGATTTAGGAGCAAATGCCATCGTTGGCTTAAAAGTAGACCTTGATGAAATTTCGGGCAAAGGGAAGTCCATGTTCATGATTACTGCAACGGGAACAGCAGTAATAGTAGATAATTTAAGTAATGCT
>JAVBQZ010000118.1:0-3052 GCA_031548505.1 Bdellovibrionota bacterium
ATTACAAGCGGAATATTAATTTGTTCTCGTATGCTGCGTTTCCAAGATTTAGCATCTTTAAAAACAACTCCTTGTTTTTCATATAAACAAAGTTGTAAATAATTTTCCACTTTATCCAGTTCGCTGGCAATTTTACCGTTAAGTGTCGATTCCTGATAAAATTCCTGTAATAATTTCTTGCTATTTTCTTGATTTGATAAACATAAGTACGAACCGCATGTTAGTAAGGACATTGCCAATTTTTCTTCTTTTCGCCGGTCTTCATCCGTTTTATTATCGGTTGGAATATCCCCTTCCTTAGCTTCACCTATGTCATGCAGCATTACAATTTTAAGTATTTCATCTTTGTTATATCCATCATAGTTATAATCATCTGTTATAGGCGGGTTGTTGGGTAATAAAAAGAGCCCTAAATAATACATACCACAAATATGATCAGCAATTGATTCGCCATTTTTTAGGCCACGTTTTTCCCATCCAGCCCGTTTAAATTTTTTCAAATTATATACTTCCTCTAAAATTCCAATAGGTGTTTTAATACGCCAGTAAAGGTTAAGCATGTTAAGATAGTGAAGTAGAACATCTATTTTTGAAATATTTTCATACGAAATTGCATTGTCTAACAACTCCTTCAGTAACTCTTGGCCGTCTGCTAAAAGAGATTCATATGGCTCATAAGGGTTATCAGAAGTATATCGTAGTTGCAGTAGTGTGAAATATGTGGTTACATCTAGGAGAAAAAGGTTATAGTGTGTGTATTGGCAACTTTTTAATGCTCTTTTGATTTTAATATACAAACGCGAGATAGTTTCTCCCACTTTTGCGGCTTCGATCTCCAACTCTAAAACGCGGTTAATATTGCTGTTTTCATTGGTAAATGCGTAGTAATCGCAATAAAATTTTATATTTGTTTCTTGGTAGAGAGTTGCCGATAATATTTCTTTGATAAAATTAAATAAAGGTCCATTGTTACCTACCATTTCCAAACTACAAATTATCGTTCTTCTCAAAAGGATATCGCTAAGCGCTTCGTCTTCGCGGTTTTTAAGTAGAGAGTGTTGTGTCATCAATTCCTGAGTGATTTGTTTCTGAGACACCCGGTTTCCGAATACTCTTGGTAATAGGTAGATTAACTGCATACGCATTTCAATTGTAATATCATTGTCATGTAACCATTTAATAACATTGTTAAATATTTTTTTTACATTCACCTCTGTTTCGGCAAGGATTAATTCTTTTAAGATTTTATTAGCGTTTTCAGGGAAAACAATATTGCTTTTCAAGATATTCCCACCTTGAATTGACAGTCCATTGAGCAAATTGTCATACATGCAATATGCTGATAAATAATCAGACACGTATCTATGTTTAAATAGTAAAGGCTGTATCTTTTTGTTTTTAATATTTTTATCTCTTTTATGGAAGGCCATAAATGCATCTTTTGCTGCTTTTCTCAAGGAGGCTTGCTGTTGTAAATTCTCCAAGCAAAATTTTCCCAAATAATCACCGAAGGAATCAATATGATTACCCGCTAAAAGAGAATCTCGCACCATGCATAAAAAACGAAAATCAACCGAATAAAGTTGCCACTCGTCAAAAATTGTTTTTAGTTTTGTTGTTTCACTTTTTATTTCCAAAGCATCGTTCGTTTGAGTTTCCGTGAAAAGTTCGATGTTTCGCTTGCTCGTTACAAGGTTTTGAAGCAGAATCACGTTGTGTGGTTTACTACCTCTTAGGATTCCCAAGATTTTTTCGTCAGGGGTAATGTCGTGCCAAGTACCAACGGCGACAATCTTTTTATTTTTATTGGCTTGACTGGTAATAGACAACACCTCATCTAACCATGCTTTGCTCGCATCTTGTATTTTGCGAAAAAAGTCATCTAATCCATCTAGTAAAAGTATGAATTTATCATCACTTTTGCGTAATAATGCAAGAATAACCTGCGAATGGGTGATAAACTGTTGTTGGGATTCATTTTTATTAATCATCTTTTCATATGTATGGAGATTAAAATATATACACTTGTGGACACCGGGAGTTTGAAATAGTGCAAAATACAGCAACGTGAGAAATGTGCTTTTCCCACTTCCAACATTACCATTCAATAAAAGAGGCACATTGATCTTATCATTGATAATTTCTTTTGCTAAATTTAGTATTAGTTCATTTCCGCGATAAGATGCGAGTGGTGAGGGCAATATACATATTTCTGAAAATAGTTGAGAATAACGTGCAAAAGTTTGTTCATGTCCTAAAATGCTAATAGAGGTTTTCAGCCTTCCATCAATATGCAATGACTCCATTTCGTCGACAAATGTGTTTTTCTCGGGATTAACGGTTAATCCGTAATCGTTTGCAATGCAAAATGTCTCATTTTTCAAAGTAGAAGGGGCTATTCTGCTTAATATAAAAGATTTATTTTTCGCAAAATACCCGTCAATTTTGTCGTTGATATCCCACTGCAAATTAAATTTATCATAATAACAATAAGGTTCTACGACAATTTCTTTAGTTTTGTCCACATAAGTTCCGTAATAAAAAGAATTTAGTGGATAGGCGTCGCGATCAACAATTCCGCCTGCCGTGAACTCATGAATGACATATTGCGCATTGTCAATTGGACGGTATCCCGGTCGATGAGCATGCCCACACAAATATATATCTACGTCGCATTGATGAAGAATATCGTTGAGCTTAACTTGCTCGTCATCTGCCAGGAACTGAAGTGAATGATGTGCTAATATGAATGTTGGTTTATTTTTGTTTAATTTGTTAAGAATCATATTTAAATGCCTCGAACATACGAGCAATTTGTGAGGATCTTCATCATTGCATGATGTCAAGCACGTATTTAACTGCACAATATTTATATCTTTCTTTTCACAAATAAAATGAGGGCAATCACCCAATTCATATGAATGGGCTGTCGATTGGCTAATTTTAAAATAATCATCATAGCCCTGTGAGGATAAAAGGCTGTACCCTAAGTCATTCTCTAATATTGTTTCGAAATCGCGTGATTTATTTTTGCTCTTGCGAATTCCTTGAA
>JAVBQZ010000008.1:0-3299 GCA_031548505.1 Bdellovibrionota bacterium
AAGTAAAGAGCTGGGTAAATTAAGTTTAAAAACTTTGCGAAAAGACCAAATATACATTATTATCGTGTCCCAATTAGTGTTGAAAATATTCCTAAAAATTTTATAGTAGCTTAACGCTTCAAAGTTAAAATGTTATCATAAAGAGCATTTTATAACTCAAGAAACATATAACCAGTTTATTTAAAGGACACCATTTAATCTTACCTTTTGTATAAATTTAATATTGCTTCTTTTTGATAGGGTGATAATGTTTTTGTAAATTCTAGAACTTGCTTGTCTACAGCATATTGATGTAAATCATCGTAGAAGAATTCCTCTGGTGTTGAGTGACAACAATCTATTATATCAAGCAGGGTTGTCAATGATGGCTCAAAGCCTCGTTTTTGTGATTCTAATAGGCTGATATAGTTTGCCGCTTTATCAATACTTAAACTTAACTCACGAGCAGACAGGTTTGCCCGACCTCTTATTATCCTTATTCTATTAACAATTTCATTCAAATCCATAGTTCATCCTCCTGTATCTATTTTAAGATAGAGGATGACGATAAGTGCTTAAATAATACCATTAAAAATATATTATTATCTAATTAAATATGAGGCTATATCTAACTTTATTAAATAATAGTAGGTGTCACCTAATATTTGCTTGCTTTTAGACAACGCTTGTGCTAATATTAAATTAATTTATTACAAAGGAGAAAAACTATGTCAAAAACTCAACTTCGTCCCGACACAAGGCAATGCGGTACTTGCAGATGGTGGACAGGTCAACGACAACCAGATAATTCAGTAATTTATATTGAATTTGATACCGAGTCTTCGGGTAAGTGCTGCTGTAATTCCGGAAATTTTAGGCAACAAATAATGAAAGCAAAACAACAATGCACCAATTGGGAACAACAATTTAGAAAGTAATTTTGATTTATAGGAGATGAGTTATGAAAATACAAACCCCCAGTGATTTAAAACAATGTTGTACATGTGCACGTTGGGGCGGAGCAAGGCAACCGAATATTTTTCTAAGTTATGTCGAATATGAGATTGGCGCCAAAGGGAAATGCCATCAAGGCGAATTTAATCAACAGGAGATGCAAGGGGCAATGTCTGGTTGTAGAAAATGGGAACAACAGTATAGAAAATAATCTATGAATTAGCACTAAAATTAATTAAAATTTCAAGTGTAACAGGGATTAAAAATTATTAATTGATATATAAAAATATAAGTAAGGAGTATATTAAGAATGGGTCTTTTTAATAAACTATTAGGCTTGCCTGGAAAGGACGAAAAGAGATATAGTCAAGCAGTGTTTGGCAGTACAGACGAGGATTTTGATGTGTATTTGAAGTTTAACATGTTAAATCCCGAATTGAAAGCTTCAAAAGAGGAACAAGGAAACGAAAATCTTAATGATTTGAATCGAAAATTAAAAGAGGCTTACAAACATAAATCGGCGAAGTCAGCTTTTTGGTGGTATGAGAATTGCAAGATTAAACCTAACACCGGACATATGGAAGATACATTATTACTGCATAATAAATTTAGGCAATCGCTAAATTCTGTAAGTATAGAAGAACTGGAGCGATTTATATTTTTAGTTTTACCAGATATAGATTATAAGTTAAAAGGAGCAGGTGCATTTAAATTTGAGGGAAAAGCAGACTGTGCTAAAGATATAATATCCGAATATATGAAGGCTACAGAAAAAAAACCGTAAAGAAGGCAAATCTATAAGAAATGTTTATATGTCTCCTTTTACAACTTTTGCGTATTGGTGTTTGTTTGGCGAAGCATTAACTATTGATGAAATACGAGAAAAACGCAAAGATTTTATTGAACTAGTGATGAATCAGTCATAATAAAAGAAAGTTTAGTACACAAACTATCTTATATTAGACTTGTATTTTACTAGCTTGTGTACTTTCTGTAGAAAAACGAATTCTTAATCTTTTTTACATAGAACTATGTTTAACATTCTCTAAGTGACACATCAAGCGTTTTTCTACTGCTGTCCTTACTGTCATAAAGAGCCATAGTCTTTCTTTGCGAGAAAGTAGTTGACTTTTATGTGCTCTACGTGGTATATATAACTTACCTTCAAACCAAGCAAACCGTTTGGAGTTGTCTTTATTATAGAGTGTTAGAGCTTGTGGGGAGCCAAAAGCCACTTATTTGATAAAAATAAGTGGCTTTTTTCCATTTTAAAGGGTTATTTTGATTAAATTGATTGCCACAAAAGGCATATTTCTGTATTTTATTTTAAAGTTGGGTCAAAACTTGGGTCAAACTTCTTTAATGCCTCCAGCTTATAAACACTGATTGTGTCTATAGTAAAAGGGATGAAAATACAATGCATCAATTTTGTATAATGGAGAGATTTGAGGCAAAGGGTAATTCAAAATCTATCGGAGAGCCAATGATTTGCATATACGTATGGAAGACATTATAATTACCAAAAACAAGGTAGCAACTCGGTAAAAAAAAGGAGGATTATTATGACAAAGAAATTATTAGTGTTCACATTAGCGGTAATGCTGCTTGGCGTTTTTGGGCTTACAGGTTGTGATAATATAAACCTTGCGGAATACAAGGTGGCAGGGAAAGGACTAATAGACGCCCACGCTGCCACCAAAACGCAAGGCGATTACACCGAAGGTGGATGGGCGGCAATCCTTAAAGCTGTCGCTGACGGAAAAGCAGAAGTCGACGATGCAGAGGACAAGGTCGGTGTGGACACTTCAATCTTGACTGCAAAAAACGAAATAAATGCAGTTTTTACAAAGGAGCAAGAAATGGGCAGTTTTGTTTTAACAATTGCGGTAGAAAAAACAACGTTTCAAAGAAATGAGGATTTTCGAGTAAGTGTCGTGCTTAAAAATATAAGCGGGGAAGGACAGGAAATCGGCTTTAACTATGGTTTCATTGCTCACATACCTGGTTATATTGATTTTTTTGATCCTGACAATCCGTCAGGTGAGATGCCAGAGCTGCATTCTGTTTTTCTTGATGATGGTGATTTGTTGAGCAATATAGGCTATTGGGGAGAAATGGAGCAGGAGGGAATATTTGTTACAAATAGACTGGTTAGTGGCACTCATGAAATGCAATTTCATTTTTTGCTAGGTCTCGACGGCGAAAGTGTTCGAATTTGGTCAAATAAAATCATAATTAAAATACAATAAAAATACACTGGAGAAAGGAGTTAACACTAATATTTTTAAGCGCAGCAAGGTATTGCCTTTGCTGATAATGCCCCTCTTGTTAATTGTTGCATTTGGTGTATTCGGCAGCAAGTATAT
>JAVBQZ010000211.1:0-6541 GCA_031548505.1 Bdellovibrionota bacterium
AGAGCTGATAATCTGGCATCTTTAAGAGGGTTTAAGACGAATTCATTTTGTTTTTTGCCATTTTCAAAAACTCCTGCTCATATAACAAATTAGGAAATTATAATTTATAAAATCAAACATTTCTTCGTCAATTTTATGTCCGATGTTAACAAATAAAATAATAAATTAATATTGTAATCTAGCAACAGAAAAGCATTGTTGTCATGTTGCCTGACATTGTTGTAGTAAATTTTTAAGCTCTATTTTGTACTTTAACATCCTATTATCTTCTATTGTGAAATTAGAAGCACTATATATGAACTGATCAAAACTACAAGTTAGCTTTCTCTCACTATTTGTACTAAAAGTCTTTTCCCATATTTGGTGTCTTCGTATATGATCTTCCATACTGCCAATTTGATAATGTACTAAACAAACATTATCTGGTTCCTCAGTCAAAAGCACTTGGCTAGGAGATATAACACATCCATTGTACAATCCTGGCTGTACCAAATTAGGCATATTACCATCAGTATCTCTCCAACTACCTTTAATATGCTTTAAGCTATGACAATAATACCAATCATTGTAATATCGGGCATTGTCGATAACTCCAATAATATCATCCAACTTTACTATAACTTTAAATAATGATGTTATTAATCCGTTACTATTTTTAACGTTATGCTCTCTTGTATTAAACCAAGATAGCCTTGTATCCCTATGTGATGGACTTAATACTTGTTTGTTCGGCCCATAATTTAACCAAGGTATTATTATCTGCCCTGTATCGTCATGTGCTGAATCTAATAATTCGTTTACCGAATTGTAATGTTTTAAATATAAATATTCGTCGTCATCAAAAAAGGCCAACCACCTAACCCGCCCTCTACATCTATTGATAATGACCTCATAGCCTTCTCGTTGGAATCCACCAGCTACCCCCCCCCCCCCCCCGAGAGATCTTTAGTATTACACACTTCAACTTTATTAAGCACTACATCCGGAAGTTTATATATTCGTTGATACGTACTATCTTCGCAATCATTAAGACATATATATATCTTATTAAATCCAATTAGATGATTATAACAACATACTTCCTGAATATATCGCTCACAATTTTTTGTAACTATTCCTACTCCGCTATTATACATAATTTAATTAGGCTGAGCTCATTAAAACAATATTGTTTTCACAAGAGCATTTTTTCTAAATTTTGCATTACCACTATTTTGTCTTCAGGATTAGTAATACCGAACCACTTTGAAGAAGTTTCATAAACAGTAATTTGTAATTTACCTTTATCAATTAATTCGCTCATAGCATTAGTAATGTAAAATTCCTTTTTTAAATCATTCACATAAGTTTCGATAAAAGAAATAAATTCAATTTCCAAATCGTCTAAAAATTTTGGCGTAAATCCATAAAATGACATTGAAGCAATTGTATTTTGCGGGAAAACTTTGGGATTGGATTCATCTTCAAAAGAAGTAATTTGACCATCAATATTTTTGATTTTCATCTTGTCTTCCAAATGAAGTAAATTATGCGCACTATTAACCTCACAAATTCCTCTTGAAACAAAACCATGTTCAGAAAGTGTATTCTTCAAATAATAACCAATCAGACAACCTTTACTATCATCAACCGAAGCTGTCTTTAAGAAATTAAAGCTTTTTTCAAACGCTTCACGACCATAAAAATCATCACAACCAATAACTACAAACGGTTCGCGTACCTTCTCTTTTGCCATTAATACTGCATGCCCAGTCCCCCAAGGTTTTACACGTTCAGGATTTGGCGTGATACCATTTGGTAGTGAATCTAATTCTTGGAAAACATAATCTATCTCTATTTTGTTAGAATATTTATTAAAGAAAACCTCTTTTAATTGTTCTTCTATATCTTTTCTAATTACAAAAATAATTTTCTTAAAACCAACTTGAATCGCATACTCAATAGAATAGTCTAAAATTGTTTCACCATTAGGACCAAGTTTATCAATTTGTTTTAAACTGCCATAACGACTCCCAAGTCCGGCAGCCAAAATTACCAATGTAGGTATCATAACCAATTTCCTAAATGTTCATTTAAAGTGGAGTAATTTAAATCAGGGCGTTCGCACTCAATTCGCCCCATTATAGACAATAATTTTTCAGGTGTTAAATGTTCAAATAAAACATCATTAATCATAACGGCCGGACCCGAACCACAACTTCCCAAGCATTCTACCTCTTCATAACTCCAAAGGCCATTTACAGAAATTTCACCCGGTTTTAAATTTAATTTACGGCGCACGATATTAACTAAATCCTTTGCACCGGCAAGCATACAACTAAGTGTTCGACAAATTTTTATATGATATTCACCAACACGTTTTAGGCGAAACATGCTATAAAAAGTGGCAATCTCAAGAACCTGCGAAGGTGGGACATTCAACTGTTCAGCAACCCAAGTCATACCTTTTTCACTAATATATTCCTCATCTTCTTGAACTAAATACAGCGCATTCATAATCGCCGATTTTTTATCAGGATACCGTGCTATTATTTCTTTTAGTTTGTTTGTTATGAGTTCAGTGGTCATAGCAGCAAAAACAAAAGCCTTTCCGTTATTTTATTAGATATAGCTCTGGAGGAAAAGATTTATTCCTCATTAAAATCAGCATTAGTATAAACTGCCATCACATCATCTAAATCCTCCAGCATACCAACCAAGCGCTCAATTTGCTCAACCTCTTTACCACCAACTTCGATTCTATTCGATGGAATCATTTGCAGTTCTGCTTCTTCAAAGGTAAATTTTTGTGAAAGTGCTTTTTGCACATTTGAAAAATCATTTACTTCACAGGTTATTTCCCATATTTCGTCTGCATCTTCAATATCACCTGCCCCCGCTTCTAATGCAGCATCATAGATTTGCTCTTCTGAAGCTTGTGATTTTGGAATTGAAAATACACCTTTACGAGCGAACATCCAACCCACACAACCATTTTCACCAAGTGAACCATTACAACGTGTAAAAGCATGTCGTACTTCGCCAACCGTACGGTTTTTATTATCAGTTAAAACTTCCACAAAAACCGCTGTCCCCCCCGGACCATATCCTTCGTAAGTTAAATCAAATTTTTCTACATCTTTTTCACCACCAAGCGCACGTTTAATTGCTCGCTCAATATTATCATTAGGCATGTTATTGGATTTCGCCTTATCAATAGCAATTCGTAAACGCGGATTGCTATCCGGATCACCACTCTTACCTTCTTTTACCGCAACTCCAATCTCATGCAAACAACGGGTAAAAATCTTACCGCGTTTTTTATCCTGTTCACCTTTTGCTCTTCTAATTTTATGCCACTTTGAATGTCCAGACATATGATATTACTCCTGTTCTTCAAACATCCATATCCCTTAAGCTTTCAAAAACTAAAAGGTATGGTTATATAATTTAAAATTTATAATGAATAGGCGAACACTTTACACAACAAGCAATTACAATGCAACAAGATTGTTAATATATACTCCTGTTACTTGAATTCACCTGTAAAGCGTTTGTAGTTTTTTAAAACATCTTTCTTGTTTGGTTATCGCTTTGCGATGCTATTGTTATTATAAACAGGAGTATATTTGTATATGGCTCCGCTGACGCTCCGCATACTCATGCTCCAAAAATGAATTTAAAATACTGGGTATACTCATGGAGCATGAGTATATAACATCTGCCAAACTAGATAGTTTATAGTAGTAATTAGAATATATTTTTTACAGATTTCAAGATTTTCTACTAATTATTATTTAACCTATCTTACCTAGATTTTGTATTTACTTTAAATTCTAATATAGTTTCCCCCTCTGCTGCTATAGGAATGCTCCAAATATTTAGCGATTGACTATCTTTTTTAGATTTTATGCTTTCAGAAATAATCGTCCATTCATTATAGAAATTTTGATGGTATAAAACATTCACTTTTTCTTTTTTAGCATTTTTAAAGATTATTTTGTAAGTAGCCTCAGACTCCTTAGTTGCAATCTTTTTATATTCCATTAATTTCCCACTTGCAGAAATATCAAATGCTGAGCCCAGATTAATAGTAACTTCATCATTTTTTGCTGTATGACGGATGTTATCTTCTCCAACAAAAAGCATTTTTCCTTTAGAATCTGATTTATAAGTACGAAATACTCCGGCAGGAAGTGCCATACCAAGTCCTGAGTTATCATCATTCTTAAAGGTTAGAGAATAAGATGGATTAATTTTCTTGAATTCATAAGAAGAAGTTTCGTAATTAGGAATAAGTTCTGAAAACTTAAATTCTTTTCTAGAAGAAACCTTGTCAGACGATAGTAATGTAACCTGCTTAGTTTGTGCGGATTCAATAGTTGTCTTACCATTTAAGGTGTATAGGTAATATTCAGCAAAATTTTCAGTGGAAACGGCTGGTTTAGCGCTATTAGCAAGCATATCCATACCCATCTCAGCCTTCATATTGCGATGAACAACTGGTTGATAAGCTCTATTTATATTTCCAGCGATAAGTTGCAAATTTGTATTTTCATAAGCAACTCCAGAATTATTAGTTAATGTTACTAAACCAACTAGAGAGAAAGCATCTTCTTTTGAATTCAACTCTGCTACATAATCTGCCTTCCAGCTTAGATTGCTAGAAAGATAGCTTAATTCAACAGGTCGTTCCTTTTCCTCGCCACTGTTCAAAGTTAAGACTAAGGTAGGGCGAGTTCTTAAGTTCTTTGGAAGAGAAGTAAAAATAATATTTCTGTTTTTGTTTAAATTAGGATTAAATGTTTCTATCTTATCTCCGATCCTTAACACGATGTCATTATAAAGTGTATTTAATAGAACTGCTTCTTTTTCGTAAGCATCTCCTGTGGCAGGATTTGTATCACGTACAATTACCTTTTCTCCGATTGCTTTAGCAAAAAGATTTGCGGAAGTAAGTAAATCATAATTGAAATTTTGCTCAGCCACTGAAAGTTTGGAACCATTAACTAAGGCAGATTCTGGTATAATAGAACCTGACACATCTAAAAAAGAAATTTTGTTTATGCCTTTTGTTAAAAGGATATTACGCGTATCTTTAATCAAGGCTAAATTGTCATTATAAATACTAACTGTTAAATCAGTCCGTGAATCTGTAGAAATTACTTTTTCCTGAGCATTTGATTGAGAACTGGTAAGTGTTAAAACTAGAAGCGAAATAACTAGTATCCTAACAGAGTGAATTAAGTATTTTTTCATATTTTTCCTTCAGAGATTAGGTTTATAATATGTACTCCTGCCTAATGATATAAATGGTATAGCGAAGCGATAATCAAACAATAGAAGATGTTTGTAAAAATTACAAACTTTTACAGAAAAATTCAAGTAATAGGGAAATATTAGGAAAATATTAGGTTTTTAAACACGCTACTAGACTGAAAATCTAAATCACATTAATTTTTTCCAAAATTTATTCTCATCATCCTCAGAAACAAATTGCATTTCAGTTATTAGTTCGAAAACGTTAAACGAAATACTTGGCACTTCAGTTTCATCATAAACTACAGAAACGTCAGAAACTGTATGATCTTCCCTTTCAATCTTTAATAAAAGCTCGCGAACCTTAACACTATCTTTTGTGGTAATCAACAATGGAGTGGTTTGTTTTGCCTCATCCAACAAATCTTTTAAATCATCACGGGTAAAATTATAATGATCAGGAAATGCTTTTTCTTTATTAATTGAACAACCAAGAGATTGAACCAGTGAAAAGAATGTTTCCGGACATGCAATAGCTGTCAAGGCATTCACCATATTCTTTTTGAAATAATCTATTGGAACAATTTCTCCCGATTGTATATTTCTAAAATATTGCGGGCGCATCGCAACTAAAAATATATTTTCTTTAGCAATAAATGGCGCAAGTAATTCTTTTTGATGTGATACAATTTGCTGTGCCTTTGAAGTATCAATATTTTTGGTGATAAAAACTAAAACATTAGCCCGTTTTAGTGCCTTATTTCTATCTTCACGAAAATATCCGGCCGGCAAAACTCTTCCTCTATTCCATTCTTCATCACCGAAAGTAATATCAGATAGCACAATATCGATATCGCGTTGTAATTTTCTGTGCTGAAAACCATCATCTAAAATTACAACATCAGTATGATTTTCATTTTCTAAATATTTAACACAGGCAACTCTATCTTTTGAAACAAAAATTCCTGCCAAAACAGCCAATTTAATCCTTACCGTAGTCGCAATATCAGTTTTTATTTCATGCTTAGTAAGCCAATCAAAATAACCATTAATAATCGGCAAGAAATTATAAAAATGCATTAATGCTTCATCCCCCACTTCGCTTAAGCGGCTTTTTTCATCTACACGTACAACACCTTTTGCAAGACCTTTATATCCACGTAAAACAAGAGCAGAACGAACTTCTCGCCCTAACTTACCACTTAAATTTTCGATTGTTTTTTCAGTTTTAGTACATATGCTTAATGCATTCCCTGCCCCAATGTTTTTTAATAAAAAATAGCAAAATGGACTTTTACCAGAA
>JAVBQZ010000109.1:0-3548 GCA_031548505.1 Bdellovibrionota bacterium
TTCCGGGTCAGGAAAATCCTTTTTTACGAATCATATGATGCGCCAGTATTTTGAACAAGACGCTCATATTGTATTAGTAGATATTGGAAATAGTTATCAGGGGCTTTGCCAGTTAATTAATCAAAGAACCGGTGGTCAAGATGGTATTTATCTGACATATACTGACGAAAAACCCATCACCTTTAACCCTTTTTATACTGAAGATGGAGTATTTGGTACTGAGAAGAGAGAAAGTATCAAAACCTTAATTCTCGCCCTTTGGAAAAAGGATACAGAAATCCCTACCCGGGCCGAAGAAGTTGCACTATCTAATGCTGTAAAAGGTTATTTAGACCTGATAAAAGGAAATAAAGAAATAATCCCCGGCTTTGACACATTTTACGAATATTGCAAAGGAGACTATAGAATTATCCTTGAAAAGAAAAAAGTTAAAGAAAAAGATTTTGATCTTGACAATTTTCTTAATGTATTAGAGCCATATAATAAGGGAGGTGAATACGACTATTTGTTAAATTCACAAGAACAACTTGATCTTTTAAATAAGCGATTTGTAGTATTTGAACTCGACAACATAAAAGACCATCAAATATTGTTCCCCGTGGTGACCATCATTATTATGGAAACTTACATAAATAAGATGCGTAAACTTAAGGGAAAGCGCAAAGTTATCTTAATTGAAGAAGCTTGGAAAGCCATTGCCAAAGCAGGCATGGCCGAATACATTAAATATCTATTTAAAACCGTCCGTAAACACTATGGTGAAGCTATTATTGTTACTCAGGAAATTGACGATATTATACATTCTGAAATTGTAAAGAAGTCTATCATTAATAACTCCGATTGCAAAATACTACTTGACCAACGGAGATATATGAATCGTTTCGATGAAATACAGAATTTACTCGGTTTAACGGAAAAACAAAAAGCACAAGTTTTATCAATTAATCAAAATTTGGATGTATCCCGCGGCAAATACAAAGAAGTATATATTGATCTCAACGGTATCTCCTCCGTCTATGCCACAGAAGTATCACCCGAGGCGTATTTAACGTACACTACTGAGGAATCCGAAAAAATAGCCTTATTCAACCTTGCAAATGAACATTATAACGGTGATTTGGAAATGGCTATCCGTCACATGGTACATGAAAACACAAAAAATTATGAAAAATAAAGTTTTTATCATCTTTTTATTACTCTTAACAGCGTGGCCAGTCAAAGCTCAGCTACCTGTTACAGATGCTGCCGTCTTGGCTGCAACAATTCAAGCTCACACTCAAAGTTATGGAAATGCCATACAAAGTGCAACAACATTATTAAACACTCTTGATGTAATGAAAAAAGCGCAAGAGAATATGAGGGCGGTAAAGGATGTTTACGATAAAGTAAACGAGAAAATATATCAAATCCGAGAAATTATAGAAGCTACTGAAAACTTAGTAAACATAACTAAGCAGTCTGCAGAAATCTACCGGCAAGTTGTTCGCTCAAATCAATTTACTGTTAGCGAATTGACATACATATTAGATTATTTGAATTCAGCCGTACTTTCTGCGACACATAATATAGAAAAAATAGGAAAAGTTTTGGATCCCTATCTCCCATTGACTAGTAAAGAACGCATGGATCTGATAGAGGAAGCCGATGCCAAGACAAGAAAAACCTTAGAAGAACTTTTCGAAAAAAAGAAGCATCTTACAGAAATTATTGTTGCCGGAGCTAAAATAAAAAAACTCACAGATGAAAAATTGGTCAGCCCTTTAGAGATGTACTATGCAAATAGCAGCCCAAACACCAAGGATGTCCTGTTACCCGGAATGGAGTTAGTCTATTTATTTGCACAAGCAAATTTAGAAAAAGAAACAGAATTTGACACCGCTACTTCGGCAGCTCAAAAGACAACGCAATTATTTGCTGACTTTAAAAAACTCTACTACGCATTGTCTGCATTTATTGCCCTGCTTGGTGCGTTTAAAGTCTATTCAAAAATAAATCATGGTGAAGACAATATTGGAAAGTCAATTGGGATATGGTTTACTGCTGTGTTGGCTATTTTTATTTTAGGATCCATTGTCGAACTTTTTTTAACCATTTAAAATGACTGATATAAATTTTGACGCATTATTTCAAAAACAATTTAATGCCTTGTCTGAAAAAGTAGCCGATATTGGCTCCATAGCTGCCGGTGTGATCGGTATTGCCACTTTATTTTATTTTGCCTATAAAATTTGGGGCTTATTGGCCCGTAATGAACAGATAGATTTATATGTATTGCTTAAACCTGCAGTAATTGTGTTCTTATGCTTAACTTTTAATAGCATGGTCGTTACCCCAATACATTATGTTTTATCTCCATTTCGCACATATACGGCTAAATTGGTAAAGGATTCAGAGAAAGATAATAGCGGACGAATTGATGCAGTAATAGCCAAAGCAAAAGCCAAAAGCACCTTAGAAGCCAAAGCAAATCCAAACGGTTGGATGGGAGAAATGGTTAATGGAATAAAAGATGTATTTGAGAATTTAATGCTTTGGATGCTGAAAGGTATTCTCGCGCTACTATCCCTAGCAAAAACAGCTATCTATTTAATAATAAATTTTTTACGCCTTTTTTTTCTCGTGATATTGGGAATGATTGGCCCTATTGCCTTTACGCTAAGCCTATTTCCAACTTTTGAAAATAGTATAACAAACTGGTTTGCGAAATACTTAAGTATATACTTATGGGCACCTATTTGTAACATTGTTAATCTCATATTAAATCAATGCGAATTAGTGATGACCAATCAAGTATTAAATGGAGGCGAAACTCCTATTGCAATGATTGTTATGCTTATCGTTTTTTATATCATCGGCTTCTACAGTTTTTTAAGTGTGCCCACCATCGCATCATGGATAGTGCCGGGTGGAGCAAGCTCCTTGGAATTATCTCCCACCTTGCAAGGTGCTAAAGTAGCTGCTCTTACAGGTGCTGCAGCTACCGGAGCTGCCGCTGGAAAAGTAGGAAGCATGATTAAATCTCGATTTACAAAGTAACAAAAAGACCCACTATGTTCAAATCACTACAAAATATAGATACCGCTTTCCGCTTTACTCGGCTCTTGGCGATTATTACTGTAATTGCCAGTGCTGCTGTTGTGGTGTATATCAAATTCACCTCCGATCGCATGATCGCCCAGGAAAGAGAAAAGATATATATATTAGACAATGGAAAATCCCTAATGTTGGCGCTATCTCAAGATATGTCTCAAAATCGGCCGGCCGAAGCCAAGAATCATATAAAAATGTTCCATGAATTGTTTTTTACATTATCTCCAGACAACGCAGCATTAAACCATAATATTCAACGTGCGCTATACCTAGCGGACCGAAGTGCTTATAATTACTTTAATGACTTAAAAGAGGCCGACTACTACCGCCGATTAATTGCCGCTAACATTCTTCAACGCATCCAGGTAGACAGTATCAAGTTTAATTTTGATACTTATCCCTACGAGGCGGTAACTTATTCTCAACAGTTTATTACCCGGGGCAGTAATCTTACAACG
>JAVBQZ010000125.1:0-4252 GCA_031548505.1 Bdellovibrionota bacterium
TAAAAACTGCATTGATTTCTTGACCGATTACCAAACGGTAGTCATGAAAAAAATCAAAACGATTGAAAGTACTATCGTTGCTGGAATTTCAAGTTCATCCGCCAAAAAATTGGTTGAACTTGAACAAACTTCCTCTGCGGTCAGAGAGAAAATTTTCCTTGCAAATTTGATTTTAAACGAAATTGGGGAAGATTTTTTTCAAAGATTGCGCGAAAGCAGAAACGTTATCGTGTTGCAAGACGCGATCTTTCAGACAATGGCCCTGCATTCTGCAATCACGGAAAAAATTGAGGCCACATTGACCGAAATCGCCATGAACGAGAACTGTCGCGAAACTAGCATTCTTGTTCCGATGCTTGGGAAGTTCTATTCGGAGCTGAACAGTGCCGAACGAACCTTGCATCGCCTCACTGCTCTCCAACAAGAGATGCAAATGAGAAATGACGATTAGGGTTGTTCAAAAATAAGCAACGCATCATTTAGTTAATACGCCACTTGCAAGCTTTTCAAGGAAGTGTAGCGTTTACTAATTTGATGCGTTGTTTTATTTTTGAACACTCAACTTATTTTGTTTTCTCTAAGGTTTTTCCTCTTAATATTTTCAAGCCAAACAAAATTTTTAAATTTCCCTCTCGCTCAATATTTCTTAATCATCTAAAATTTTAAATTCTTTAGTTTCCACCAAAAAGAATTATGTTTCCTAAAAAGTAATGTGTTTAATTTCCACGAAAACGACCTACTTTTTCTTTTGCCAACTCCACAAAGGTATAAAATTGTATGTAGTAGTACTTCTACTTCGTCTTTATCTTGATGCTGTTGATTTATTTCGGAATGCAATCTACGAACTCGTCTTAATAAATACAATTGAGCCACTCTATTAATATCAACTTCAACCCCCGTAAATTTTTTATATTCAGCGATTATTTCTTCCACAAATTTTTTATTATTCCCTCTATAGAATAAACAAAAATCCGTTATACGCTCAGCTATCGCTAATTGCCCAAAATCAATTACCCCAGCTAAACGATTATTTTTATCTATTAGAGTATTACGCCCCGAAAAATCGCCATGACTAAGTACATAATCAATATTGCCAGATGCAGCATGGTTAGAAAGAGAACGGGCTTCATTGTAACATTTTTCAACCTGACTAAGCTGTTCATCAAAGCAACGTTCCCTTATTATTTCACGAATCACATCAAAGGTTTCAAACCTATTATGCCGAATTGGTACCAAACGTTGCGCCTCTACAATATCTATCGCATGCAGTTCTGATAAAAATTTAGCTATATCCCGTGCCAATGGGCGATGTTTTTCAAAAAAAATCGCCGATATACAGTGCATTCCCCAGGTATTACCTTTTATAATTTTGTGACTCGCGTAAGCAAATCCATCTTTCTCAAAAACAGTAATTTCCGGAATTGGAAAGGATACTTTTCCTTTTAAAAAAGCACAAATTTCTGCTTCCCGCTTGTATCCATTGATTACATTTTGATTATTTTTATCATGCGGGAAACGCACGATTTTATCACCGACTTTAAAAGCGGCTGTACTACATCCTTCACCAAAGTGCTTAACTCTCTCTTGTGGAAATTCATTTACCAAAAAATCACTTAACTCCTTGATATGACTTTTATGAAAAACAAACTGCTTACGATTCTGAAGTATATTTTTGAAAAAACTAAAAGCCATTTTATATTTTATAGGAATCTTATGGTACCGTTCTTAATAATATTTTAGAATTGCAGTAAAATTTAGTTATCAGATATTAACAGTAAATTTACTATTACAAACTTTTACCTAATTAAGATAAAGTATTTTGTAAAGCATACTCATGCTTCTTAAAGATTCCACTGTCGTTTGAACCTTTTTTGGATATGGGTGATATAATCAAACAAGAAGAAAATGTTTATAAAAACTACAGACGCTTTACTGGAAAACCCAAAAAACAGGAATATATTTGGTGTGGGGGGAAGGGCAATTGTACATTGTGCATTGTAAACTGTACATTGTTGCTTGGTTTTTTACAGAAAAAACCAAGCAACAAACTGTTGTCTAAAACAATGGTTTATATTACTCGCCAGCGCGCTATGTCTGACAGTTCACTTATCACTACTAAGCTCGATTATCTCATCGGTTGGTGCCGTAAATATTCTCTTTATTCCTACCCATTTGTCACCGCTTGTTGTGGCATGGAATATATGTCAGTTAATAACGCGCATTACGATATTGATAGATTCGGCACAAATTTTCCGCATTTCTCCCCGCGTCAGTCTGATGTACTTTGGATTGTTGGAACAATTACACAAAAACAAGCTCCGATTTTAAAACGTATCTATGGACAAATAGCTAATCCAAAATGGGTCTTATGCTGTGGAGCCTGCGCCTGTAGCGGTGGATTCTATGACAATTATGCAACAGTACCAGGCATCGACAAAATAATACCTGTTGACATTTATATTCCAGGTTGCCCACCTCGTCCTGAAGCAATGCTGGATGGTTTGTTGAAGTTACAACACGATATCCAACGTACTGCACAAAAAATTATTTAGAGATAAAAAATTATGAAAATTGGCGTCATCATTTCTACTTATAATAATCCGACTTACCTTGAAAAAGCATTATGGAGCTATGAAAACCAAACATTAATGGCAGATGAAATTATTATAGCTGATGATGGCTCTCGTGACGATACTCGTGCTCTTATTGAAAATTTTACCAAATTTCTTCCGATTAAACATGTTTGGCATGCTGACAATGGCTTTCAAAAATCACAAATCTTAAACAAAGCAATCATAGCTTCAACAGCAGATTACCTAATTTTTACCGATCAGGATTGTATAGCACGCGAAGATTTTATCGCTACCCATGCTAAATTTGCCGAACGTGGCTATTTTTTATCCGGCGGATACTTTAAACTCTGCATGGAAATTAGCCAAAAAATCCAAAGGCATGATATTACATCCGGAGATTGTTTTTCACTAAAATGGCTTCTCGAAAATCAACAACCATTTTCTTTTTCCTGCACAAAACTCTTGCGCAACAAGGAATTCGCAGCATTTATGAATTTCATCACCCCAACACGGGCAAGCTGGAATGGTATGAATTCCTCAGGATGGCGTGAAGATATTTTAAAAGTAAACGGTTTTAACGAAGAAATGCATTACGGCGGTCAAGATCGTGAACTCGGCGAACGCCTAATAAATCTTGGAATTAAATCAAAACAAATCCGTTATTCTGCAGTTTGCTTGCATCTCGATCACAAACGTCCCTATAAAACAAAAGAATCAATTGAAAAAAATCGTGCAATACGCGCTAATACGCGTCAATTTTGTATAATTGAAACCCCCTATGGGATAAGGAAATAGCCATGACAATCAGTGTAGCCATCATAACCAAAAATGAAGAAAAACATATTGAACGATGTCTAAAATCAGTTGCTTGGGCAGATGAAATAATTATCGTGGATTCAGGTAGTACAGATAGAACGATTGAAATTGCAAAGCGATATACAGATAAAGTTATCCATCAAGACTGGCTTGGTTTTGCCGAACAACGTAATTTTTCACTTACCAAAGTGACTTGTGATTGGGTACTTGTTATCGATGCTGATGAAGAAGTAACTGAACAATTAAAAGACAGCATTTTAGCCGTCACAAATTCTACTTCAAATAAAGTAGCCTATACAATTATTCGCAAAAACTATTTCATGGGCAAAATCCTAAATTGCTATATTGAAAAAAAATTACGTCTTTTTAAAAATGGCACAACTAAATTTGAAGGTGATGTGCATGAAAGGCCAATTTTTCAGGGAGAGATTGGAAATCTACAGGGCGATTTATTTCATTATCAATACTCCAATTTAGATAATCAACTAAATAAGTCAAACCAATATTCGACGCTCCAAGCTAAGGAATTATTCGCAAAAGGGAAAAAATGTGGGGTCGCCAAAATCATTTTCCTAACAATTTTTGAATTTACAAAACGTTATTTTATTAAAGGTGGATTATTAGATGGTTTTCCAGGTTTGGTTTCATCAATTCTGCGCGGGCATTATACATTTTCAAAATATACAAAATTATATGAGCTAAATAAACAACGCTAATAGTCAAAATTTACTGCTTATCCATTATCGAAAATATACTCAAACAACTAGAGTTTTCCTATATTAGTTTTGAAGTTTTTATGCTTCTTCTTACCTGGTATCGCTTCGCGATACTATTTTTATCCTTATATTTGAGTATATTTGTAT
>JAVBQZ010000120.1:0-6907 GCA_031548505.1 Bdellovibrionota bacterium
CTGTTTTAGATACCTTTTTGCTTACAACTGGTTCGCTCGCATCAAATGCTTGTGCCTGGGGACTGCCAGTATAATTTTTACGAACATCAAAATTAGCTTCTTGAGCTGAAGAACTATTTGCGAGACAAACAGAAATAGTTATCAAAGAAAAAATAAGAAATTGTTGTTTTTTCATTACAGACACCTTTTCAAAGATAAATGAAAATAAATATAAAGATTAATGATGGCTTAAGCTTAACCATGCCAACGACGGTTTCACCCCTACATTACTTTTTTGTTTATTGTCCATACCAGAAATGTGATATTGCTAGAAGATTTTGCAAAAAAAAGGTTATTGATTTTGTGATATAAAAAGTATATCAGGGCGCGCCGTTTTCGGTTCTATCAACAAAGTGTCGCATTTTAAAATATTTCGTTTTCACAAACATTCGACTTGAAAGCATAATTTTTTAGATGCTCACTAATCCAATTATATTTCGGGGTGTAGCTCAGCCTGGCTAGAGTACTTGATTTGGGATCAAGGTGTCGGAGGTTCAAATCCTCTCACCCCGACCATAATTAACTAAACGTTTATTGCTATGCGATTTTTTATGTGAGGCATAGGGGACCCTGAATTAAAATAGGCAGTTTAAACTAGCCTCTAAATACACACAGGAGAGTCTCATGGGAAAAACAAAAATATTGTGGAGTGGAATAACAGGACGGACAGCCACATATGCTTTGAAAGAATCTGGAAATTCTCCTTATGCTGAAATAGTCGCCGGGATTTGTAGGAATAACCCCGAATACTATCATTATGATGGACTAAACGGCATAAAAGAAGATTTCGATGTCATTGTAGACTTTTCTCATAAAGAGGCTTTTGACAAAATTTTAGATTTTGCAGTAAAAGTTAATAAACCACTTATCATTGGAACGGCTGGTTTAAGCGAACAGCAGACTAAGTCATTCGAAGATAAATCAAAAATAATCCCTATTTTTTGGGGAGGTAATTTTCAGTTTGACGCTAAAAAATTTATTGATGAAATCGTAGATTACGCGAAAGACTGTGATGAAGAGATTCATCTTATTGAAACTCATTACAAGACAAAAAAAATACCCTCTGAAACAGCGAAAGTGATTGCAAGAAGGGTTTGGGACGAAACGGGAAAGAAAATTAAGATAGAATCGTTTTTAAAATATGATGATCTTATAAATGATTGGCGGGTCGGCAAATTTCACTATCGTGTCCGTGGATTTGAAAAAGTCGGCAAGGATGTTTTGAAGATTTCTCATATGATGGCAAGCAAGAAAGCAAATGGCATTTATGATCTAGATAGGTTAGTCGCAGAAGAAAAAGAAAGAATTTAATCTTTTAAGAACCTTCATATTTCTTGCCAATTCACCGATGTCGTTTATCGGGAACTTGCCTATTACCAACGACCGTACCACATCATAACGAAGATAGAGATTTTTATGTGTAAGGTTAGCCTCACCTTACACCAGACTAAAAGCTAAAGCACCTCCCAAACAAGATTTTCCACACAATTCTAAACCATTAAAAAATAATTGAAAATAAAACTTAAAAATAGCAAATGACCGAAGATATAAAACAAATCCAAATACGTAATGCTAAAGTCGAAGCAGACAAAGCATGGGAAACCAGCAAGACAAGAAAAAGTTTACTTGCCATTTTAACCTATTTCATCGCAGTAGGAGTTCTTTATTTGATTAACGCTTCTAATCCTTGGCTAGGAGCTTTAGTTCCCACTGTTGGATTCTTGCTTTCTACACTTACCCTTAGTATTATCAAAAACTTTTGGTTAAAGTGGATTTATAAAAAAAATTTATAAACTATGATTGATAATCGCATATCAGAACTGTCCGAAAATTATGTGCGAATTTGGAACCGCGCAACTATTAAAATCCCCGAATATCGTCTTGACTATAGTTATCAATCCGTCTCGATCTTAGGTTTATTGTCCACGCCATTTATCGGCGACCCATTGGGACTTCGAGTATTTTCATATTTTACATTAAAAAATGTAGCTGCCTATATTGCCATTATTGCGCATAATTGTTGGCAGGCATTTGCTACCGACGTATTCGTTTATTTTGATCAGCGTAGTGCGATTTGCATCTCTGGTAAGCTACGCAACGGAAAAGTAATTTCCTTTGAAATAGAAAAAAAATTAATAGAGTCATACAATGGAATATACGAAGCTCCGGAAAACGTTACCAAATTCTACAAAGATTTTCTGGCATTTGGTGAAAAACCACTAATAAAAAATTTCTTGTTATTTTCACGCATTCATAATTCAATAAAAAACATTTTAACAAAACGTCTAGAAAAATTAAAACGTCCTATAGATTTAGTGCCTGTAATCGGCAAATACAGCAGACTACCACAGACATTTGATAATAAGCTCTTGCTATTCTGCCTCGGTCTTTTTTACGGCAGTTCATCACTCGGAAATGAAATCTGTCAAAATCGAAAATTAAGCGAATGCGAAACTGATGTTGAAAACGTATCTGAAATCTTAGCCCAATCCTGCATTAGTTGCGCGAAATACATTTCGCCCGATAGCAAATTATATCATGATAAAGAATTATATTTAAGTGGATTAATTTATCCCCCCGTTTTAGTAAATGAAGAATTCGTATTGCAAAATGCAATTAATGGTTTTGTCGAATTCATTAAACGCAAAGAATTGAACTTAGAACAAGCTCTATCACTATGCTCTGATTTAATGCAAAGTGTTGATTTTACATTTTCTAATGTTGGATTTATTGTATTTTCAGCACTAACGAATGAAGTAACACCACTAGCACTTCGCACCGCACGAACACGAACAATTACCATAGGGCAATTACGACCATCGCTTATTTTGGCGAGAAAACTATTAACCGGTGAAAATGATTGGTTAGATACTGGATTTATTTCGGAAGAATATTTTACAAACTTTCAAATTGAGAGAGAATTGGGGTTTCTATCATGGCTAATTTTGGATGATGCAAACTTAATAGAAATATTTAAAAATAGCGAAGTAGATATAGAAAATAAAAGGAAAAGCATTGTTCGAGCATTAGTAAACTTAAATTCACACGAAACTAACATTTTATTTGCTAACGAATTATTATTAGCATCCTTTGACGAGGAATTCGAATTGCAAAAAATTTATTTTGAATTAATGATTTTGAAAAATCCGATTCTGGCTGCTGAAAACTGTAGAAAACTTGCTGACAGAAGTGAAGATTTTGATAAAAAAACTTTATTCAAGCTCTGGGGACAGGCAGAAATTTTAAACGAAGAAAAAGAACTAGCTTATCGCCATTTGTTTGCATCTGTGAAGATGTATCAAGAGGAGTATAATGCTATTGAAAACGATTTAACTGCTAGAAATTTACGTGAAAATTTAAAAGAAGAATATTTTCAAACAGTTTATTCCCTTATGATGTTATGTACCGAAATGGGGAAATTAGAGGAAGCAGAGGAATATTCTGCGCTTGCCTATCATCTACTCCCGGAACGCTTGCCTATTTTAAGATATAGCATATTAAAAGCACAACAAAGAAACGTTGAAGCAGAGCAATTACTGAAAGACTATACTGTAATGACACCATTTGAAACATCACTGTTTTTAGAAAATGCTAATAACCTATTAATGAAAATACCCTCGTAAAATGCACTCCATGTTAAAAAAAATCCCTATTACAGAATCAGATAATCCGGCATCCGCTAATATTGATTTAGCCTCAACCAGCGAAATTGTCGCTATTATAAATAATGAAGACAAAAAAATAGCTTTGGCTGTTGAGCAAGTATTACCGCAAATTACAAAAGCGATTGATGCAATAACAGAACGTGTAAAATTAGGTGGTCGTATAATTTATTTTGGTGCAGGAACTTCAGGACGTTTAGGCGTGCTAGATGCTTCTGAAATGCCACCCACCTTTGGAACACCTGCTGACGATGATGCGATTATAATTGGTTGCATAGCTGGTGGAAAAGACGCTTTAACCACTTCTATTGAAGGCGCTGAAGATAAAGAAGCTGAAGTGTTAGAAGCCTTTAAAAAATTAAATATTTCTAACAAAGATGCAGTTGTAGGAATTTCAGCCAATGGCAATCCGCTTTATGTTCTAACAGCGATATTGAGAGCAAAAGAAATTGCTGCGCTAACAGTCGGTATTAGCTGTAACCCTGAGAGTCAACTGACAAAAACTGCGGAGATTAATATCCCGGTAATTGTTGGTCCGGAAGTGATAACCGGATCATCACGTATGAAAGCCGGTACTGCGCAAAAATTGATTTTAAATACAATTTCAACTGCAGTAATGATAAAAATCGGGAAAACTTATGGCAATTTGATGGTTGATTTACGTCCCGTAAATAAGAAATTGGTTGAACGTCAAAAACGAATTGTCTCCCGTATTTGCAATATAAGCGAAGAAGTTGCAGAACAGAAATTAACTGAATGTAAACGAGATACAAAAGTAACAATCGTATCACTTTTACACGGAATTTCACCGGATGAAGCACGAGAACGACTTGCTAACGTTGGTGGTATAATAAGAAAAATAATATGACAATTTACAATGAATAATTTTTCCATCCACGGATTACACAGAGTAACACGGAGGGGAGGGGGGTAATCCGTGCGAATCTGTGTAATCCGTGGACAATTAAACAGCATATAACTAAATAGAATGTATAACATTACCAATGCCACATTTATCACTTCTGTTTTCGATGTTAATAAACTTCCAAAAGAGAAGGAACCAGAAGTTGCCTTTGTCGGTCGTTCTAATGTGGGTAAATCGAGTCTAATAAACGCAATTGTAGGAATTAAAAGAACAGCCAAAACAAGCTCTACGCCAGGACGTACACAATCTTTAAATTATTTTCAGATAGAGTTTTTTGATACTGACGATAAAACGACACGATTTAACAGAAATATCGTTGATTTGCCGGGCTATGGTTACGCAAAGGTCGGTGCACAACAGCAAAATAAATTTGCAGGGCAAATTGAATATTACATCCAACATCGCAAACAATTAAGCGGAATATTTTTATTACTCGATATAAAGCGCGAGCCAGAACAGGAAGAAATATTAATTTCAGAAATGTTTGCAAATTCAGAAAAGAACTTTCTGCTAATCCTTACTAAAGCGGACCGTTTAACAAATAGCGAGCTAATAAAGGCTAAAAAGAACCTGAAAGATAAGCTAAACCTAACAGATGAACAAATATTACTGGTCTCAACTGTAGGTAATCGCAAAATGCTTGGAATCGATAAAGCACGCGATATATTGTGTAGTTGGTTAAAATAGGCAGTCAATTCACAATGCACAATTTACAATTCACAATTGCCACATCACCACCACCCTTTCATATTTCTGAAAGAAAACTTTGGGCTGAGGTTGGGCAATTATGGATTGTGCACTATGAACTGTGAATTAATTTTTAACGAGCTTAACGAAGATAAAGATCACACTAATCTGTCCTACTTATATAGAAGGTTTTACTAGCATTATTGCCATAGATATTAGGTTATGCTAGCGGCATGCGCTTTTTAAAAATCAAATAATGCCATCCTGGCTCAGTTGGTAGAGCAATTGATTCGTAATCAATAGGTCGTGGGTTCGAGTCCCATGGATGGCTCCAATTTATCCTCATTGACATAAAACAAATTGATGTTTCGCACGTAAAATAAAAGATGTTATCGCATCAAAAATAAACCTTAAGAAGAACTCAGCAATACTAAATTCAATCTCACCTCGTGATATGGAAAATAATTTTCGAAAAAGAACAATAATAGGCGGTATGATCTTAATTATTACCGGATTAATTATGCTACTAATCCAAACTAAAGAACCGCAAGTTAAAAACTCCAATAAACCTACAATTAAAATCGGTGTTATCTATCCAATGTCTGGCGATGGAGCAATTTATGGTATAGCAGCAAAGGATACTACTACTATGTTTTTTGATGAATTTAATAAGCAAGATCGTCGTTTTAATTATGAAATTATTTTTGAAGATAATCAACTAAAGCTTCCACTGACCGCAATGCTTGCCAATAGATTAATTCAGGTAAATAAGGTTGATGTTTTGGTAACTTGTCTTTCCAATTTTGGTGCTGTAGTTTCCCCCATTGCTGAAAACTATAAAACCTTACATTTCTCTGTCGCAACAGATCCAACTGTTGCAAATGGATTTTACAATTTTATGGCTTCAAGTAATATCGAAGGCGAAGTGAAACTTCTTTATGATACTTTACTTAAGCATAATGCTAGAAAAGTAGATATTGTCGTAGTTAACGCTACTGGACCTATAAGTATGGTTAATTATTTTAAAGACATTGTAGCGCAAGAAAAAGGGTTAAAAATCAACAATACTTATTCTGTCAATGCTAATGAAAAAGATTTTAGAATACTAATTTCCAAAATAAAAAATAATAATCCAGATTATGTAATATTAATGTTAGCAATGCCAACCATTGATATTTTCTTAAAACAATACAAAGAGAACAATGCAAATATTCCAGTTACTGGTATTGAGACTTTTACATATTTGCAAAATAAAAAATTAGCAGATGGAATGTGGTATATAGATACTGCTCCGGCAACTGATGATTTTGCAAAAAGATACGAAACTAAAACCGGCAGGAATACCACTGACTATGCCGAATATATGGATTTGGTTTTGCAAATGATAACTTTAGGTTATGAAGGCACAAATTCAACTGATAAAGTTAAAGTTGCTGAATATGTTCAAAAATATAGCAATGGTATGAGCACTGCTATTGGTACAGTTTCAACTAAAACAGATGGCATTATCGATGGTGAACCAATTCTTAAAAAAGTCGAAAATGGTAAAATTGTAGATTTTTAGGAGATGAAAAATGAAAAAAATAATAGTACT
>JAVBQZ010000068.1:0-5526 GCA_031548505.1 Bdellovibrionota bacterium
TTAAATTTTTTTAATTAAATTTTTCATTTTTCTTAAAATAAAAAAATAAAAAACGCTATGGGCTTAAAAATTTTTTTTTATTAAAAAAATACTTAAAAATTTTACCCCCCCCCCCCCCCCCCTTAACTACGTACGCTCACATACAAATAAATCAGTTATACAGGTCGCATATAAGAGGGGGAGTTTAATGTATACTGATGATAAAAATGCACAAATTGTTTTAGCATTACTTAAAAAATATAATATTAGAAAAATTGTTATTTCGCCTGGTACAGCAAATGCTCCTATCACCAGAAGCATACAAGCAGATCCTTTTTTTGAAAAATATTCTGTTGTAGATGAACGTTCAGCCGCTTATTTTGCAACAGGACTTGCATTTGAATCAGGCGAGCCCGTTGTAATTTCATGCACGGGTGCAACTGCAAGTCGTAATTATTTACCTGCTCTTACAGAAGCATATTATCGAAATCTACCAATTATCGCACTTACTTCTCAACATTATGCAAGTGACCATGGTAATTTAGTACCGCAAATAACTAATAGAACGATTTCACAAATAGATGTTAAACGCATATCTATTAATCTTCCTTATATCAAAGATGAGGAAGATGAAGAAGCCTGGGCGTTGCAAGTAAATAAAGCATTAACTTTAGCCACAATAAAAGGTGGCGGGCCAGTACATATAAATTTACCAGCAGGGCATTCTCTTTCTTTCACTACCTTTGTTTTACCCGATATCCCTAAGATAGATTATTATCAAACGGATAACCTTTTGTGTGATGATTCTCTTTTACAATTAAGGAATTGTTTGTATGGTAAAAAGATAGTTTTATTTATAGGCTCTCACAGAAAATTTTCACTAAGGGAAATAAAGGCAGTTGAAAGTTTTATAGATACTTATGATGTGGTAGTTTTTTATGATCAAACTTCAAATTATCATGGGAAAAATAAGGTATTAATACCGGTCGTATCTGATTTAAGAAAAATAAATATAAGACCGGAAATAGTTGTAGATATTGGTGGTATTTCAGGAGGGTATTGTGCTGCGAATGTACTTAGAGGCGCAGAATTTTGGCGTATTTCTGAAGACGGTGAATTTCATCAGCGTTATGGAAATTTAAGAAAACAATTTGATTGCCCTGAATATATTTTCTTTGAAATGCTCGTTGGTGAACGAGTCACCGTAAATGAACATAAGTATTTTAAGGCAGTTATTGAAAATATTGGTGAAATAAAAATTCCTAACTTACCACTTTCTAACACATTAATCTCGCATCAGGTGGCTTCTAAACTTCCGGAAGGTTGCTCATTACATATTGGTGTAAGCGAAAGTCTATCATGCCATAATTTTTTTGAATTTCGTAATAAAATCGATTCAATTTCCAATGTAGGTGGATATGGTATTGATGGTGCTGTTTCTACACTTGTTGGACAGTCTATGATAAACAAAAGCAGACTATATTTCGCTCAAGTTGGCGATTTAACATTTTTCTATGATATGAATGTGTTAGGTAATCGCCACATAAGCAATAATCTGCGTATTTTGCTCGTCAATAACGGAGGAGGTGCTAGATTTAGATTATCTCCTCCTCAATTTATGCATCTTAATGATGAAATTAACGAATTTATAGGGGCATTTGGGCATAATGGTTCGGCAGAGGGTTGGTCGAAATCTATGAATTTTGAATATTTAACTGCAAATACCAAAGATGAATTTCTATCGTTGATTGATGATTTTTGTTCGTCTGATATAAACAAATTCGATAAACCTGTATTATTTGAAGTTTTTACGGCCGTAAAAAACGAACAGCGAGCTCTAAAACTATTACGCAATGTAAATAGATCAAAGAATGACATAATAATGGATAAGACAAAAGATATTGCCGTGCAGGTCTTGCCCAAAACAGTAGTAAATTTAATAAAAAAGCTAAAGAAATAAATTTGTGGCAAAAATATTATTACTTGGAGGGACAGGTGCAATAGGTGTTTATCTTGCGCCTGAACTGGTAGATATAGGATTTGGTGTGGTTGTGACTTCGCGCTCTCCAAAAAAATCTGACAATAATAAATTTACTTACATTAAAGGAAATGCACATGATAATGAGTTCTTGCAAAAAATACTTGCCGATAAATATGACGCAATTATTGACTTTATGGTTTATTCAACAGACGAGTTTCGCTACAGAAGTGAACTATTATTAAAGAATACTAATCATTATATTTTCCTTTCTTCAAGCAGAGTATTTGCTGGAAGTAACTTAACAATTACAGAAACATCTCCCAGATTATTAGATGTTTCTGCCGATTATGAATATTTAAAAACAGACGAATATGCTTTAGCAAAAGCACGCCAAGAAAATATTCTGCGAAAATCTCGTTATAAAAATTGGACAATTGTTAGGCCTACAATCACTTATTCTCAAACGCGCTTTCAACTAGGCACATTAGAAGCTAATACGATTATTTTTAGAGCGTCTAATAAGTGTCCGGTAATTTTACCACAAGAAATGCTTTGCAAACGAACTGCTATGACATGGGCTAAAGATGTTGCAAAAATGATTGCACGGCTTACGTTAAATAAAAATGCCTTTGGTGAAGATTTTAATGCTTGCACACATGAACATCGTACTTGGGACGAAATTGCACAGTATTATAAAAAATTGATTGGATTAACAATTATTCCGGTAAATATTGACACCTATATAAAAGTTGTAGGAAATAAATATCAAGTCTTATATAGTAGGATGTATAACAGGGTGATGGATAATTCTAAAATACTAGGAGTAGTTGGTATGCGGAAAGAGAATCTCACATCTATTTATGATGGATTAACAAAAGAACTAGCAAGGCCATTGGGCAGTATATTGGAATCGCTTAAAATTAACTATGCATTGAATGCAAAAATGGATAAAATAACACGTTCCAGTATTTCAAAAGAAACAGCCACTATAAAAGAAAAGTTTTTATATTATAGTTCTTATATTAGGTTCTAGTAATTTCTACGATTCATTCCTTTCTTTCCACAAGATCTGCTTAATATATCTTGCTTGGCGGACGCCTAGAATTTGTTCGACTGAATCAACTACGGCTTCACCGGGATCCATTTCGCGACCGCAGGAAGTTTCAAAATCCACGAGTTTGCCGGCGTAATTCGCGATATGGATACCTTCGCGTACGGTGTAATTTTCATCCGCTCTATGTGCAGCATCTAAGAACTCGGCAACATAATCCAAGACTAGCGGATTCGTGCGTGGCAAATTTGCCTCCAAAATTTCACGTTCTTCGACTTTACTAGGGCTATCAACGACAATAGTTGGTTGCAAACGCGATTTAATATATTCCGGGAGTTCAAAGCATGAATTATCATCATTCATTGTAGATACGAAACGGAAACCTGGATGTGCTTTGATGACTAAACCGACGGTAATTGATTCAACGTAGCGACGTGTATCAAGTAATGGCGCAAGTGAGGCCCATGCTTTTTCCTGCATTCTATTGCCTTCATCGAAAATAATAATTGAGCCAAGTAACATTGCAGTTACTAGTGTACTTGCAACATATTCGACTTGTGTCGCAACTCCAGCTGCGTCGGTTACGCCACCTTCTGCAACGATTGGATTGATCAGCACGTCATTTGGTTTGGTGTCGGAAGTTGCTTGAAAAAAATATACATCTGACTCTAAAGACTTTGCGACTGAATAAGCGAGCATAGTTTTACCAACGCCCGGCTTACCAATCAATTTCGGATTCATAGGAAAATCCTGTTGAGTATGACAATACCAGCAGGCGCGGAGCTGATTGAAAACCTTTTTATTACCGACCCAGCGTGTATCAAGTTCGAGCGGACGTGCAAGACGAATACGTACGTTATCAATCGTCACGTAGCGACAGCCGTGCTGTTCTTCAATCTCCAAATCCTCTGCTTTAATAATAGTTTTTTCTGACACGATAGGGATGGTTTAGAATTTATAAATATATAGTCAATTTTTCCTATTTTTCTGCATTTAAAAATAACTGTCGATTATATTCCAAATTATTTCACATAATTATGGCGTAATTATGTAGTGTATATCGGCGAAATACTGCGTTTACATTAGAGTTTAATAACCTAGGTTTTAAACTTACAAAATTCCGCTATCATCCGCAATACCTTCATTAGTTCAATCTGAAATTCATCTATATCCAGAAAGATTATAAGCCACTTATACTAGTAAAAAGTACCAATAAAATATTGCGGCAAATTCTATGGAACTTAATAGCTCAAGGCAGGCGTTGGGATTATCACGCGAAATAATAAATTCTTCACGTCTAGAGGCGGAAGAAATTCTTAGTGAGGGTAAGCGTGAAGCGGAAGACATAATAAATGAAGGTAAGGCGGAGGCAGAGCGCATTATTTTTGAAACGCGTGATGTGCAAGAAAAAGAGTTGCAGAAGATGCGACAAGAAATACTGGAATCTGAAAAGAAAATAGCTTTGGCATGCGAAGATGGTTTCCAAAAAGGTTTGCAAGAAGTGTTAGAAGCTTTTGCCGAATTTAATATCGAAAGGAAAAGTATCCTGGATGGGCTCAGAAAGCAGGCTATTGAAATGGCATTAGATGTTTCTAAACAAGTCGTTGGTGACGCGATTACCAATAATTCTAAAAATATAATAAGCGAAAAAATTAATGATGCCTTGGAATTAGTGAAAGGGCATAAGGAAATCAGTTTAAAAGTAAATAAAAATGATTTCGAATTTGTTCAAAAGCATTTTTGCACGTTTCAGAATGTGAACGAAACTATTAATCTATCTATAGATAACACGTTGAAAGAAGGGAATTTCGAACTTAGCGTTGGACGGTGCAGAATATTGGCTAATACCTATTTGCAGCTAGAAGCTGTGATAGCAAGAATTAAAGAGCAGGTGTTGTGATAGAAAAAAGGATAGATTATTCAATATCTGATATTAAACCATTAATTTTTGAAGGAGTTGTAGAGGGACAGCTTGGCTCAATAATTAAGGCAGAAATGCCTGCTGTTGTAGTAGGTGATATTTTAGATATTGAGATTAACGGTAAAAAAATCCCGGCGCAAGTTATATCGTTTGATGGAAATAAAATTTGTTTGGGTTCGTTTGATGCGAATCTGAAAGTTCAGCAAGGCTGCAAAGTTGTAAGTAGGTTTGAAACTGAAGCGGTTATAAAATTGGGACGGCATTTATTAGGCAGCATAATAGATCCGTTAGGAAATGTTTTAGAACGGTTTTTAGATAGCGATAATTCAAATAACTCAAAAATCGAAATTCAACCATTAATAACAAAAGTGCCAGATGCTCTATCGCGTGAAAAAATTACTGAAATCTTAGAAACAGGTATTAAGGCTATAGATGGCTTTTTGACGGTTGGAAAAGGGCAGAAGATTGCAGTTTTTGCTGAGCCGGGAGTCGGAAAAAGTTCGCTAATTTCGAGTATCGCACGAAATTCAAAAGCCGATGTGAATGTTATCGCGTTGGTTGGCGAGCGAGGTCGTGAAATTTTGGATTTTGTAT
>JAVBQZ010000229.1:0-8491 GCA_031548505.1 Bdellovibrionota bacterium
AATTGCACGCAATGTGTACAGAAACTGCGAAAAAAATGGGAACGGCTGCTTTAACAGTTATATTCGATTTGCAGAATTTTCCGCGTTATTGGTCACTTAATTTGGATGGCGGGCTTCGTTCTGATGAGCGCCTGATCGATATTGTTAAGCATGTTGCAACTTTTGCAAATTTGGAAAGTAGCGAGATTTATTTATTTGGCGATTATGAAGGCGGTGAATTTGTGCAGGCGTTTGCATTGAATCATCCGGAGAAAATTGCGCGCGCGGCATTCATTGCGACTAAATTAATTAGTCCGGATCCGAATAAAATGTTTCCAGTGGGTATCGGTTATACACCTTATGATCCGGAGATGAATATAAACATTGTAGATTTCATTAAGACAGATATCTTGTATTTGATGGAACAGGTAATTCGTGACCAGCAACGAAGGAAAATTTTAAATACGACAGTAGATGATTATAAAAAAGTATATGGAGATTTAGGGATTACTCCGCGCTTTGTGATCCAACCACTCCGCGCTTCTACAACTTCAACAGGTAGTTTTTATGGAGAAGAAATTCGTGAAGCTATTGAAAAGTATTTTTTCCAAGAATACAGGGAAGAATGACGACAATTTAAATTTATGTTATAAATTAGCCTAGCACGATTCAAATCACCAATATAACTTTTCTGAGTGTGAAAATTAGTCTTTCAAAATTAAAACATAGTTTTGTTTCGTTTCTAAAGTTTGATTTAGATAAAGGAATATCGCCATATGTATATATCGCGATCCTAATTCTTTTAGCCGGCGTTGTGCTACATCCGGTATTTCAATTTGATATTAAACTGATTCAGTTGGGTGCTGCCGTACTAGTTTCGGCAGTAATTACAAGATTTCTTACTTTATATAAAACACTTACTCCTGAGCAGACGGCAAAACTGATAATATTTGCTGGGTTGATAATGCGGATAGCCTATATGCTCTATACGTCTATTCATCTTCGGAACCATGATTTGGGAGGCCCTAAAGGCACTGGACATTTAGGGTATATAATGAATTTCTCAAGATCATTTGACTTACCTAAATCATATCATGATCAGTTTTACCATCCGCCTCTCTGGCATCTGCTCGCAGGAATACAAGTGCGAATATTTAGTATGTTTAGCAATGATATCAACCATGCGATGGAAAATATAAAAGTTCTTACCTGTTTTTTTTCAAGTGCGGTTATGATTGTAGTTTATAGGTTCCTTAAGATATCTGGTTTGTCAGATAAGGCGATGCTGATAGCTCTTGCTATATGTAGTTTCCATCCGCGATTTTTCATTTTAAGTAGCATAATCAATAATGATATGATTGCAATGTTTTTCATATTTGTATCTATTCTTTATGTAGTGAAATGGTACAAAAATCCGGATTTGTTTAATACAGTAGTTCTTGCAATTGCTTGCGGATGCGCCGTAATGAGTAAATTATCGGGTGCTGTGATAGCTCCTGTAATCGCAATCGTATTTTTAATGAAACTTTTTGTAACGAATAAAGAATTAGTATTAGCAGAACCAAAAAAAATACTGGGAAGACTTATAGTAGTTAAAGATCTATTAATAAAGTTCGCGATTTTTGGCATTATTTCATTACCTATTGGGCTATGGTATCCAATACGAAACTTTATAATTTTTGGGCAGCCGCTTGGCTATGTGAGGGAACTCCCTGAAACCGAACCAATATTTAAGGGGTACATGTCTTTAACAGACCGGTTTTTCAGTTTTCCTTTATCAGAGTTTTTTAAAAATTTATATAATCTACCTCAGAAAGATTACAATGTATGGATATACATATTGAAAAATTCGGTATTTGGTGAATTTTCGTATAAAGGGGCTAGTTATATCGGATGGTTTCTTTTAACCTTCAATATTATTCTGGTTTTAGGCAGTATTTTCGCGATGGTTTATGTATTGATGTGTGATAAAAAGAAAGAAACTTTTATTACAAGAATAGTGCTCGCGCTTACATGGTTTATTACTATGGGATTATTTTTAAAGAACTATTACGATTTGCCGTATGGATGTGCGATGGATTTTAGGTATATAGTACAGTTGATATTATGTAGTGCAGGGTTTTTAGCACTTGCGTATGATATGCTTAAGGGGAAAAAAGAAAAGGTGTTTCATATATTAAATAAGTCACTAGTTGTGGTTGTGTGTGGATTTTCATTTTTTTCATTATGGTTCTACTTAACTATCTCCTAATATACTCCTATCATTTAAATTTTTCAGTAAAATCATTTCAGTTTTTTCTTGTTTTGTCCTTTTGTTAAGATGCCACTTATATAACAGGAACAACACAGTAGCGTTTAATATAGCTGCGATATAAAGTGGGATATTCAATCCTGCTAAGTAATTGAGGTAAGCAATTAACGACGCCAAAATTGTCATAGGTAAAATAAACCAATGCTTTTTATAAGCGAAAACATAAAGTACAACTAGTACTTCTGAGATTGTAAAATAACGTTCGTGCATTTTGGGTAGGAAGAAAATCGTAGTCATAGAAATGATTAATCCATAAGCGACCATTTCTTTGACTGTAATTGCTGAGTTGCTAAGTTTTTTAAAGACCAAGTAAGAAATATAACCTATAATTCCAAAAGCTATAGATATAAAGAACGGGAAGAATTTTTTATAAGATAGATGTTGGGTGAAGGCGTAAAAGTTTGCTGAACCGTTATTAAGGGATTGGTAGGTAGATATTTGGTGTAACAATACATGAAATATTTCTTGAATCGGAAACCCATTTAATAAAGCTGGGATGAAAGATAAGAAGTAAATCGCTGGAATCCAAAGAAATAATGAAAATTTAAAATTTCTATCTTTTAAGCATAATATTACAAAAAGTGGCATAATGAATAAAGCTTGTAATTTTAAAGAGCAAGCAATGCCCAAAAATATAAGAGCAAGGTGGTTTTTGCTTTTTATTAAGAAGTATAATGCGCCAATAACAAAACAAGTATAAACCGCGTCACATTGTCCCCAATATGCTCCGTTGAGAATAATTTGTGGTAATAGAAAGCATATTCCGGCAGCTAAATAGCCATTTTTGCGATTATTATTTTGACTGACGATAAGATATACAAAGATACAGGTTATAATTTCAAAAACAAAAGAAATTATTTTAAATGTATAAAGTGGCTTTATAGAAAAAGACGTGAATGGTTTTATAAGGTACAAATATAGCGGGAAATAATCGCTAAAAACGTACTGATAAGCGCTCCAACCATGAATTGAAATATAATCATACCATTTTGACAAAAAGGAGCTAAAGTCTCCTGATACTTCTCCCTTAAAATGGAGTCTAATAAAACAACCTATAGCTAAACAAGCTAACAGAAACAGTAGCTCTAAATGGCTAACGATTTTATCTTTTAAGAAGGGCTCCAGTTTTCTTAAGAAACCTAACAAGCTATGTATAACGGTAGTAAAGCCAAATAATATAAGTAATGCTGAAGTGAAAGTTATAGGGTCTGATAGAGAGTACGATAAATCAAATCCCATTAATCCGCCGTAGTTTCTTACTTTAAAACTAATGTACCTAGTATCATAAGTTAAGTATGAAGATAAATCTAAGGGTTTATAAATAGAATGTTTGCATTCCTGATCTTTTGGATAATTAAAATCCTTTGGATATTTGACAATGCCATCAATATCAACGCTTACAAAACAGTCATCATATTTAATACTAAATTTTTTTTGCATTAAGAAAAAGCGATTTGGTTTTAGGTTAAAGTCAAAAACGTAAGTTGTATGCTTCCCATTTTCAAAAAAAGGTAGCTTATCAACGGTAAGTTGGGTTTGTGGTGAATTTATATCGTAGAGAAAAATTCTTTCAAATTGAGGAGATGAAAATTTGAATAGGCAATATCCGCAGATAATGAGAATAATACCTAGTAGAAAAGAGATGGACTTTTTTTTAATTCCTAAAATCATATGCATAGTTTCATAACAAATGCGACTGCTTGTAAAGTTTCGAGAAATGTTTTTTCTTGCATGAATGTAAATTTTTCATGACTGGGGAAAATTGTATTTAAAAGTTCATCCATATCAGTGATAGTACATACGAACTGTGGTAAATAGTGACGGCAGAAGGCATAACTTGAGGCTTTTATTGCTTCGTCAGATCTCGTATCATAGCCAATTGAAGATAAAAGTTGGGCAATATTCGTTTCAGCTACGCGCTTATTAATATCATACCATAGGCCTATTTGATTTTCTGCTAAAGTTTTCCAAAAAAAACATTTACCTGGGTCAGGTTTGCGTAGTGGGGCAATATCTGAATGTCCAACTACATTTTGCGGTTTAATATTATACCGTGCAATAATTTCATGACTAAGTTCAATTGTCACTTCTATTTGCTTTTCGCTAAAACTACGTTGTCCCAAAGTAGAATTTAAAATTTCAATACCTATTGAATGAGAATTGATATCCATATCAATTCCACGCCAATAAGAAGCACCGGCATGCCAAGCGCGTTTTTCTTCCGCGACACACTGCACAATCTTACCATCCGTGCCTATTACATAGTGGGGACTTACTCCACATTTATCATATATTTTTAATGCTTCGTCCATATCGCAAGCAGTTGAATGGAAAACAAGCATATCAATATCTGCTTTGCGCTCATCGAAATGTTGGTTTGGTTTTTGTTCAATAATCATAATTTACTGTACAACCGATTCAAGAATTTCCAGATCGCAAAAATCGCTATTTACGGTCAGTTTGGCATTAACCCCGTTTGGAATTATAACATTGTCATTAGTGTGACCAAACGGAAAACCAAAAGCAATTGGGAGATTTAATTGTTTAGCTTTCTCTTGTATCACATCTGTAAGAGTGATTTTAAACTTAGTATTATCTTTATACACGCAATTAGTAAAAGTTCCACAGGCTATACCAACGACTTTTTTAAAGAAAGGACAGGCAATAAGCTGATTAAGTAGTCTATTAATGCGATGTGGTTCCTCTTCAATATCTTCTATGAATAAAATAATTGGTTCGTCGTTTATAGCAGTTAATTCATGATCGGTCCCCATAATTGAGGCAAGAGAAGTTAAATTGCCTCCTCTCAACTTACCCAAAACTGTTCCGGTATTTATTGGCAAAACTTGTGAGCCGGAGTAACCTTGTAAAATGCTACCTGGTTCCGTCGTTTGAGTAACTGTTCTAACAATGGAATCTATAACATATGTCGGTAAATCTTGAGTGAAGTTAATTGCATTGATCCCATGACAAGTTACTAATCCTAATTTTTTAAACAATGCCTGATGCAAAGTAGTAATATCGCTATGTCCAATGAAAACAGGAGCTCCGTGTGCGTCTATTCTGTCTTTTATTCTTTGATAGTCAAGTTTCCCTGCTATTTCTAAGGAAACTGAACCGCCACGAATTGTGAAAATACCATGTACTGCAGGATCGCAAAAAGCAGACATGAAATCTTCTATCCTTTCGTTGACTGTCCCTGCCCATAGCTGATGGATATTTTCTCTTATATATTTGCCGTAACGAACTTTAAATCCCAAGGCTTGCAAAGCAGGCTCTGCTTTTTTTACTATCATTTCATACCTCCCATCAGAAATGGGGCCTGATGGCGTTATGAGAGCAATTGTATCGCCATACGATAATTTTCTTGGTTTTATAATTTCCATTTCTATACGGCAGTATTTTTATTATAATAATCTACTAATAATTGAACTATCCCACCAAAAGAGCCGTTAGACATAATTATTACCACGTCACCTTGTTTTAATTCGCTAATGAGGAAATCTTTAATAGCCGGTACGTCTGGTAATACCTTAGCATTTCCACCTGCTTCATTAATATCGTTAACTAAGTCCGGTATTTCTAAGACCGGTTTATCTGTATCAGAAGTTCTTGATTCGATATGACTTATAATTGCTATGTCGGCAGTTTTAAATATGTTTACATAGTCGTTGTGAAAAAACTTTCGTCTGGATGTATTTGTTCTTGGTTCATAAACGGCTATCAAACGACGATCCGGATATGCCTCTCTTACGCCTTTGATAATTCCAGTAACAGCGGTAGGGTGCTTTGCAAAGTCTTCTATAATTGTAATCCCACCTTTGTCATAATGTACTTCTTGGCGCCTTTTCACAGGTATGAAATTTTTTAAGGTGTTTAATGATTTTTCAACCGGTATGCCATTAATATATCCGGTAATTATGGCCGCAAGCGCATTACGAGCATTAAATTCTCCAATGAGCGGAATATCAAATATTACGGTTCCTGTTTCTTGCGAAATGAAAGTTACAGTTTGGTCATTTGAACCATTTACTTTTCTATCAGTTATACGCCAATCAGCATCTTGACTTAGCCCGAAAGTAATGAATTGGCATTTAGCTGTTTGTTTCCACTTAGGTAATTGTTTGCGAACATTTTCAGAGTCAATACACGCAATAACAGTGCCATTGGTTGGCATGCCATTAACAAGTTTATCAAATGCTACTACCACATCTTCTACAGTTGGATATAAATCGTCGTGATCATACTCAATTACATTAATGACACATGTGTCAGGATGATAACTAAAAAATTTAGCGACTTTTAAAAAGAAAACACTATCGTATTCATCGCCCTCTACAATGCTGAACTTGCCTGTGCCGTTATGTAAACTTTCTGGCAAGTTGCGTGCAATTCCACCAATGAAATAAGATGGGTCGTTGTCATTTTCTATAAAGATTGAGGTAGCCATTGAGGTTGTTGTAGTTTTTCCATGTGTACCGCAAATTACTATAGAATGTTTGTCTTGAATTATAGTCTCGTCAAGCAACTTAGAGAAAAATGTGTAGGGTAGGTTATTCTCTTCGACTGCTGTTACTTCTGGATTGCCATAGCTAACGGCATTGCCGATAACGACTAGGTTTATATCGTTGGTGAGATTAACTTCATTATAACCTTGGAAAGTTTTAATATTGTTTTGTTTTAGTAAACTACCCATAGGTTCATAAAACTCTTTATCGCTCCCTTGAACATCAAAACCTTTCTTTGATAGTGCTACGGCTAGTTGTGCCATTGCGACACCGCAAATACCAATAAAGTGAATCTTATAATTTTTATCCGGTTCCGGTAGTGTAGTTGTATTTTCGTATTTAAAAAAATCTTTTGGCATATTATCCCCGCTGGTTAGTTTTAAAATTGTGTTCTTAAAGAAGTAACATAAAGCTTTCTACAGTACAATCATTGAATTTGGCAGGCTTTTCTTAATCTAAATTAGATATAGTTAGTTTTCTAATTTGTTCAGCGTAATTTTCATTATTAAAAATGAAACTACCCGCGACCAAGATGTCTGCACCATTAGCAATAGCGTCACGCGCAGTTTCGGCGTTAATGCCACCGTCAACTTCTATTAAAGGTTTTGTTGTTTTCTGGAGTGTGTCAATGAAAGTACGCAGTTCGGCTATCTTTTGATTTGTTGCGGAGATATATTTTTGTCCACACCATCCCGGTTGTACAGACATAATTAATACTGTATCAATTTGAGGAATAAATGGTTTGATTATATCAAGTGGTGTTTGTGGATTTAAGGAAATACCTGCCTTAATTTGATATGAATGAATCATATCAATTATATTTTTAACATTTACTAAACTATCTATCGTTATTGTTTGAGTATCTTGTGAAAGATAATTTTCAATATGAACTGTAATAATGTTTGCACCCGCTTGCGCGAAATATTCAATTTGTTGTTCCGGATTCTTTATCATTAAGTGCACATCAAGCGGAAGTGTTGTACATCTTTTGACTGCCGAAACGATGCAGTCACCATAAGTGATCGGCGGGACAAATTGTCCATCCATAATATCAAGATGAATAAGATCTGCGCCGGCATCTATTATTTTTGTAATTTCACCACGAATATTGCTTAAATCAGAGGCAAGGATTGAAGGAGCGATTAGGATAGGCATAAAATCTATTGTTAGTAGTGTGGTTTTTTGTAAAGGTACAATGTTTAAAAATTCATGCCGTTGGACGGCTAAGCTACATCGTATATAAAGTCGCTAATGAACGTGGCAATATAAAATAGTAATAAACTTCATTTATGTTCAACAAGCAACAAATCTCGTTATTTTTAATTGTATTTGCATCGGTTATATTTTGCATTAGCAAAGTAATGGCGCAAGTTGTAGCATTAAAAGACATCCCATACAAAATGTCAGAGGAAAAGTTTGAATGTGCGAGAGAATGTTGCCTTGTTTCGCCGTTAGGCGGCGCTAGTTCTGGTAGCCTTGGGAATATTGGACAGTCATCTAAGACAGCAACATCTGCAAACAATGAAAAAACTTATGATGATGAAGGAGCTGGATCATCGTTTGCAAATCTATCTTCTGCTGGTGAGGTAATAGCTCCTGGGAGTTCTAGCTCTACTATAAGTACAACTTTTTCAGGGACAAGTAGCAGTTATGCACCGTCTTCTAAAGAATGTTTGACAGCTATGACATTTGC
>JAVBQZ010000121.1:0-11914 GCA_031548505.1 Bdellovibrionota bacterium
CGTACAAACAGGATTTTAAATTCTATAAAGACGTTTGGTAATATTATCTGTTTTAGAAACCTTGAAAAAGCAACTAATAAGAGTATTGCGCTTTTTGGTGATAAAGAAGCTAAAGGCATTGTTTTGCTTAAAACTTTTGAGGAATATTATAATGGTTATGAAGAAGATAATAAGCCTGTCAAAGGCTATTTTGATATTGTCGGCGAATTACAAGAAAAATATCCTATTGGGGAATTTATTATTAGCGAAAAGGCTAGAAAAGAATTTATAAAATTATATGGTGCTTTTTTAAAGGTGCGTAATATCTTAGCTACTTTTGATGAATTTATTGGAAAAGAGATATTAACTCCGCGTGATATACAAGATTATCACAGTACGTACATTGATTTATATAATGAGTTTCGTATCAAAAATAAGGTCGATAAAGAAAATGTTAATGATGACATCGTTTTTGAAATGGAGCTTATAAAGCAAGTTGAAATTAATATTGATTATATTTTAGAGCTTATTCGCAAATATCATATATCACACCTTGAGGATAAAGAAATATTACTTAGTATTAGTAAAGCCATTGATTCTAGTATTGAAATGCGAAGTAAAAAAGAATTGATTTTGAATTTCATAGAAAGTTTGAATATTGGTTCTCTAGTCGATGAAGATTGGCAGGCTTATGTTGAAGAGGCAAAAATAGCAGAATTGGACAAAATTATTTCGGATGAAAGTCTTGATAAAGATGAAACATATAAATTTATAGAAAACGCATTCCGTGATGGTGAAATCCAAACCAACGGTACAGTTTTAGCAAAAATATTACCGCCAACGTCGAGGTTTAGTAAAAACGCAGGTCGTTCACAAAAAAGAGAAATCGTTATCAAAAAACTTCTCGCTTTCTTCAACAGATTTTTTGATATATCTAGTGGTAGATTACATTAAGGCGATGAGTAGTGGACGATTGCTGAAGAGAGCGTGGATATAGAAATTGTGCATTTTTAATTAATTTACAGTTTGCAAATTACGGTTTACAACGTACAGTTGCCAGTAGACAATCCCCGACTATATTTTTACATTATTGTGAGAAAGATTTGAAACAATAGTTGGGCAAATTGCATCTTGTGAATTGTCCGTTTGGTACGATCTAGCTGAGCTGAAAATTATATAATGTTTCATTAATAGAAAGAAAAATATGTTAGATATAAAATTTGTTTTACAAAACTTAGAATTGATTAAACAGAATGCTGAGAATAGAAATGTAAAAGTTGATTTAGATAAAATAGCCAGTGTTTACGAAGAGAGAAAACTTTTGCAACAAGAAATTGATGAGCTGCGTTCGGAGAGAAACGTGATTGCTAAAGATATGACCTCATGTTCTGCCGAAAATAGGCCGGTACTCGTAGAAAGAAGTAAAGAGATAAAAGAAGCGCTCGCTACAAAAGAAAAAAGATTTAAAGAGTTAGACGAAAGTTTTACTAGCGAATTTATGAAAGTGCCGAATTTGACGCATCCGGATTCACCGCTTGGAAAATCAGAAGACTATAATAGAGAAATTTATCGTTATAAGGAGCCGACGCAATTTTCTTTTAAGCCAAAGGATCATGTTGAAATTGGACAAGATTTAGACTTAATCGATTTTGAGTTGGGCACGAAAGTTAGTGGCTCAAAATTTTACTTTCTAAAAAATGAAGCGGTATTGCTTGAATATGCCATCACAAAATTTGCAATAGATGCTTTAATTAAAGAAGGGTTTACATTAATTTCAACGCCGGATTTGGCAAAAATGGAAATCGTTGAGGGAATTGGATACAACCCGAGAGGTAGTGAAGCGCAAATCTATTCTCTAAATAATTCTGATTTATGTTTGATTGGAACGGCAGAAATTACGCTCGGCGGTATGTTAGCAAATTCAGTTATTGATGAACAAGATTTGCCTAAAAAATTTGTGGGTATTTCACATTGTTTTAGAACGGAAGCGGGGGCGTATGGAAGTTTCTCAAAAGGCTTGTATCGCGTACATCAATTTACAAAGATTGAAATGTTTGCCTTTACAACGCCAGAGAAATCAGAAGAAACGCATGAATATTTTAAAGGCTTAGAGGAAAGCCTTTTTAGAGCCCTAGATATTCCGTTTAGAACAATTGATATTTGTGTTGGCGATTTAGGTGGCCCAGCGTACCGCAAATATGATTTGGAGGCATGGATGCCTGGGCGACGCGGTGATGATGAAAATACAAATGGGAATTGGGGCGAGGTAACTTCAACTTCAAATTGTACTGACTATCAATCTAGACGACTCAATATAAAATATAAGTCAAAAGAGACTGGTAAGACAGAATATCTGCACATGTTAAATGGGACAGCCTTTGCTATTTCAAGAACATTAATTTCAATTCTTGAAAATTATCAACAAAGCGATGGAAGTGTATTGGTGCCGAAGGTTCTACAACCGTATTTAGGTTTTGATGTAATTAAGAGATAGTTTTTTCATAACAGAATTTTTTTAAAACAAGATATGACAGAACAAGATATATCACAAATAATTGATACGCTCGTTAATAATGCACAAGACGCGCTTTCGGCATACATGGAAATGGGGCAAGAGCAGGTTGATCATATCGTACATGGAATGACGCTTGCCGGACTTGATGCACATTTAAAACTTGCGAAGCTCGCAGTTGAAGAAACTAAACGAGGTATAGTTGAAGATAAAGTTATAAAAAATATGTTTGCCACAGAATATATTTGGCACAATATAAAACGTCTTCGTTCTGTCGGTATCATTGAAGAAAATGAAGCGGAAGGTTATATAGAAATTGCTGAGCCTGTCGGCATTGTTGTCGGTGTTACTCCTGTTACCAATCCTACCTCAACAACACTTTTTAAATCTCTCATTTGTGCGAAAACGCGTAATCCGGTTATTTTTGCTTTTCATCCGTCGGCGCAAGCTTGTTCAGCTGAAGCTGCACGTATTATACGTGATGCAGCTGTCGCACGTGGTGCACATCCGCATTGTGTTCAGTGGATTGAAAATCCGAGTTTAGAAGCGACTGCTGCGCTTATGAACCATAAAGGCGTGTCCTTGATTTTGGCTACTGGTGGCGCAAGCCTGGTGAAAGCAGCTTATAGTTGTGGCAAACCAGCACTTGGCGTTGGGGCAGGTAATGTACCGTGCTATATTAATAAGAAAGTAAATTTGCCGCGCGCCTGTACGGATTTAATGATTTCTAAAACATTCGATAATGGAATGATTTGCGCTTCGGAACAGGCAGTTATAGTAGATAAAGAAATTGCTCCACAGTTTGAGCAATACATGAAAGAGAACAATTGTTATTTCTTAAACGATGAAGAAACAACAAGGCTTACCGACTATGTAATTGATAGGCAGAAAGGGGGAGTTAATTCTAAGGCGGTCGGACAAACTGCTGCTTGGATTGCCGAACAAGCTGGAATAAAAGTTTCTGATAATACAAAAATATTACTCGCACATTTGCCGGAGCCGTCGCTCAGATATCCACTTTCAATTGAAACATTAATGCCAGTGCTTGCGTATTTTGTAGTGGATGATGAAAAGCAAGGCTTTGCATATTCAAGAAAAATGTTAGAACTTGGAGGGTTGGGACATTCGGCTGTGATTCATAGTGATGATGACTCTTTATGCCTGCGTTATGGACAGGAAATGCAGGTTGGGCGCATAGTCGTTAATCAACCGTCCTCTCATGGAGCGATAGGTGATATTTATAATACTAATACGCCATCACTCACTCTTGGCTGTGGTTCGTATGGACGAAATTCCACAACTTCAAATGTTTCAAGTATCAATTTAATAAATAAGAAACGTATTGCAAAAAGGAGGGTCAATATGCAGTGGTTTAGAATTCCGCCGCGCATTTACTTTGAAAAAGGGGCTATTCAATACCTTGCAAATATGCTCGGTATCACTCGTGCTTTTATTGTGACTGATCCGACAATGGTAAAATTAGGATATGTTGACAAAGCACTTTACTATTTACAGAAGCGTGAAACTACACATGTCGTATATGAAGTTTTTCAAGATGTTGAACCGGATCCGTCGGTTGAAACAATAATGCGCGGTGTAGCGGCAATGAATAGTTTTGCACCTGATGTAATTATCGCGCTTGGTGGTGGTTCGCCTATTGATGCTGCTAAAGGTATGTGGCTATTCTACGAACACCCTGATACTGATTTTGATGGCTTACGTTTGAGATTTCTTGACATACGTAAGCGCGCTTTTCATTTTCCTAATTTAGGGAAAAAAGCGCAATTTGTGGCGGTTCCGACAACCTCTGGAACAGGGAGTGAAGTCACCTCATTTTCCGTTATAACAGATAAGAAGAATGGTAATGTTAAATATCCGTTGGCTGATTATGAATTAACTCCTAATGTTGCCATAGTTGATCCGCAATTTGTTGCGACTTTGCCTAAGTCTATTATTGCCGATACAGGTATAGACGTTTTAACACATGCGATTGAAGCTTACGTTTCTGTTATGGCGTCTGATTATACGAATGGGCTTGCTGTTAAAGCAATTGATATGGTGTTCAAATATTTACAACGTAGTTTTGATGATGAAACTGATGAGTTAGCACGTGAAAAAATGCACAATGCTTCAGCTATAGCTGGTATGGCGTTTACCAATGCTTTCTTGGGTATTAACCATTCTATGGCACATAAATTAGGCGGCGAGTTCCATATTCCGCATGGCAGGGCAAATGCTATCTTGCTTCCATATGTTATCGATTACAATTCAAAGAAGCCGGATAAATTTCCTGCTTTTCCTAAATATAGCGAATTTAAAGCTGATGTTCGTTATGCCGAGATTTCTCATTATTTAAGGCTTGGTGGCGAGACACAAGAAGAGCAAATTCAATGTTTGATAGAAGCTATTCGTGGTTTGTTAAAAAAACTTAATTTGCCACTAAGTATTAGAGACTGTGGCGTAGATGAAACAGAATTTATGTCTAAGGTTCACGATTTGGCAGAGCGAGCTTTTGAAGATCAATGTACTACTGCCAATCCGCGTTACCCGTTGATTACGGATATAGAGGAGATCTATAAGAAAGCTTACTATGGTTAAACTTTTGTAATTTGAATTTTCCCCCGGTAAAGTTAACGCACAATTGCCTTACTCTTTCGCTATTCATACCTAAAAGAGGCGAAAGTTTCTAAAAATTCAAGGAATATACTCATGCTCTTTGAGAATTCCCGTATTTTGTGAACCTTTTTGGAGCATGAGTATGCGTAGCGACAGCGGAGCCATATACAAATATACTCAAACATAAGGATAAAAATAGTATCGCGGAGCGATACCAAGCAAGAAGAAGCATAAAAATTTCAAAACTAATACAGGAAAACTCTAGTTGTTTGAGTATATAGGCATAAATGTCGAAGAAGAGTTCTGTATTAAGTAGTTTTGCCTCTTACTTTCACCATTATATATAACATATGAAAACCAAAATAATTTGCACGATTGGACCAGCTTCCGAAAGTGAAGAAATGTTAGAAAAACTCATTCGGGCGGGTATGAATGTCGCTCGTGTTAATTGTAGTCATGGCAGTATTCAGCAGAATGAGGAAACGATCAATCGCATAAAAGTTGTACGCAAGCGTCTTGATGTTTCGTTAGCCATAATGCTTGATACTAAGGGGCCTGATATTCGTATAGGTAAATTTGAGGGTACTACTGTTAATCTTTGCGCAGGTCAGGATTTTACTTTTACTACCGAGCAAATTATTGGTGATAATACTCGGGTTTCTGTTACATGTGAAGAACTTTATAAGGCAGTTAAGCCTGGTCAACTATTGCTTCTTAATGATGGTTTTGTAAAAATGACGGTGGTTGCTGTAACCGATACGGAAATTACTGCTAAGGTTAATGTAAGTGGACGTTTGAGTGATCGTAAGTCATTGTATGCGCCTTGTTGTGACCTTAATATGTCATTTATATCCAAGGAGGATGAAGAAGATTTTCTCCTCGCTATTCGTACAGATGTGGATTATATCGCCGCGAGTTTCGTGAACTCTGCTAAAAATGTTACTGATATAAAAGAATTTCTTGCTAGGAATGGTATGGAAATTCCGATTATTTCGAAAATTGAAAGTAGCGCTGGGGTAGCAGATATAGACAATATATTAAAAGTTAGTGACGGTATAATGATTGCCAGAGGTGATTTGGGAGTAGAGTATCCTATTGAACAAATTCCTACTATCCAAAAATTGCTAGCTCAAAAAGCGGTTAAGACAGGTAAATTTGTCATAACAGCTACTGAGATGTTGGAGAGCATGATAGAAAAATCTCGCCCAACACGTGCCGAAACTACTGATGTAGCGAATGCGATTTATGATGGGACGAGTTGTATAATGCTTAGTGCTGAAACTTCGGTAGGTAAGTATCCGATAGAAGCTGTTGATTATATGAGGCGTATTGCGGAAGAGGCCGAAGTACATGTTCGATATGATGATAAGTTCTACCATAACGATGTAACGGTTGATAATCAAAAAGAGGCTTTTGCCAATACAATTACCGGAGCATCTATCGCTGCTAAAGCTAAAGCTATTGTGATTTTTACTGATAGTGGTGGAACTGCAATTCGTGTGTCGAAATATCATCCGCGTTGTCCGATATATGCTTTTGCGCGTAATGAAAAAGTATTTCATCAAATGGCAATGATAAGTGATATAATCCCTATATCATATACGCAAGGGCTTTCGGTTGAGCAGATGCTGAAAATGAGTAACGATTATATTTTAGGTAATGGGCTCGGTGAAAGGGGAGAAATTATAGTTGTCAATGCTAGTTATAAAGGGAGTGATACGGATCTTGTACTGATTCACCCATTAGCATAATAATATGTTTTTCATTCATTATGCTCTATAGTAATTATGCTTACAATGCAGTTTTTCTATACTTTTTCCGTACTTGCATTCAAAGTCATATTTTGCTAAGGCGCGCGCCCTTTTTAGACATTCGTTAAAAACTATTTATCATATTTTATAGGGTATTTATGCCAAGAGAATTAATCCGATTAGTTTCAACTGCGAACACAGGTCATTTCTATACAACAGATAAGAACAAAAAAACTAAGACAGAAAAAATGGAGATAAAGAAATTTGATCCAGTTGTCAGAAAACACGTTGCGTATAAAGAAAGCAAAATTTAGTTACACTGTGGTGGGACACCTTTGTGCCCCACCACATATATTTATTCTGTAATAAATATTACGAAAGGGTTGGTAAATCCCTCACAGGTAACTAAAGGTTATCCGTGTAGCGTTAATTTTTCAAATGCTTCGGTGAACTTACTCACTTTATCTTCTGCAACTCTGACGAATTCTTCCGGCATTCCAATCATCTTCATTCTTTCTACATTATATTGTTTTAATAACGCATTATATTGTGTCTCAACTTCTTTAATTGCTGTGTTAGGTGCACAACCCAAAATTTCATAATAGATATCAGTTGAGCTATCTTTCACATATTGTGATTTTATTCTTAAAAAATCAGCGTCTGTAATTTCAAAAATTTTTGCGATTTCAATAATAAAATTTTCTTCGGAGACATTAAATTCATTGTTGGCCATGGCAACTTTAAACAAAATATCCAGTAAAAATGTTAAAAGTTCCTGATTATTTTGATTTAGCTTTTTATACTCATTCGCCATTACGGTAAAACCAATTCCTGATTTTTTTTCATTGTTAAAAATCGAAATTGCAATTTCGCGTTGTTTGGGGGTTAATGACATGGTTTTATCCATCAATTCGTATATTACATCTATTTCCGATTTGCTAACTGAGCCATCAATATTTGATAATTTCGCGAGCAAGGCAAAAGTGATGAAAAAATTTTTATTTTGCTGTTCTTTTAGAGTTAATTTTAATGTCATAATATTAAACTTCCAGTGGTGTTGTTAAATACTTCGCTAATTAGTGTAGTGTCTTGTGGTTCGCATATGCATGGGGAAATTTTGTTGATGAAAATGCGTTGTGCTTTTTCTATTTCTGCCTTCATCAATTCTTTCTTTAATGGCTTGGTCAAAAATCCTGTAACCCCGGCGTTCAACGCTTTTATCAAATTATCTTGGCTTGGATACGCAGTGCAGACAATAACAGGCAATGGCCGTGTTGCCGGATTTTTTCTGATTTCTTCTGTTAGTTGAATGCCGTTCATGTCCGGCATATTTATATCGGTTACAATGCAATAATAATCGTTGGGGTTATCTTTTAAAGCTGTTAGCGCATCATTTGCACAGGCCACGGGCATAACTTTTCCCAGATTAAACGCTTCTATGTAGTTAGTTATAATTGTGCGTGGAGCTTCTAAATCTTCGACTAGCAGAATTTTCTTATTAAAGGTTTGTAATTCCGTTCCTTGTGGTAATTTTGCCAACATGTTCGCAAGATCAACGGCAAACTTTTCTTTTGCAATGCATTGAACACCTGCGAAAGTAAGCTGCCATTTTTGTGCGATTTCGCCGTAACAGTTAAATACAATAGCAGTTGCCTTCGGCTGCGTTGACCAAAGGTATGAGGCGAGTGTAAGTGGCTCGCTGGCACCATAGCGTGAATCGATCAAAATTGCAGAAACAAGATTTAATGCCAACCAATCTTTCGCTGTTTCAATCTGGCTTATTGCTTTATAACTGATATTATATTGCGTGGCAGTTCTGATAATTGCTTGTGCTGATTTAGGGTCGGCTGAGACTATTAAAATTTGTGTCATGACATAGTAGTTGTAAGGGCGACCTCGCGTTGCCTTGTTGGATGATAACGGCGGCGAACATCATATAAACAAAATCGTATTTATTCAATAGGGCTTCTGCGAATTTGCAGACTTTTTACTTCCGCAGAAAGTCTAATGTAAAACATTACATTGTCATATGATATGGTTTTTAATGGTTAGTAATGTATTTTGAAAACAAAATATAATGCCATTATTATGAGCGATGATCCAAAGCAAGCAGAGTGAAACCCAACAGAATAATGCGCCACCAATATATAAAGCAGCCATTAAAAAGCCACCGAGAATTTGACGGAAATCTTCTTGTTCTTTGTGAATGTCATGAAAACAGGTGTTAAGATCAAAGGCGAGAGTTATGCCGAGCAATAGATGAAGTAGATTGGAATGATTGTTGTCAAAAATAAGACCAGCTATAAGGACCGGTAAAGATAGCAAAGGAAAATAATAAGGAGCAAGCGCGATAAGTGAGAGATAAGCAGTCGAGCTTTTTTTATATTGATATGAAACATTACCAGATTTTCTACCAACTTCTATGTTCTTAATTTTATTACCTGTGAGAAGGATGAAGATGCTGTGCTTTATTTCGTGAATAAAAATACGAAAGCTGCCACTTGGAATGAGATGCATAATAAATAGCGTCCCTAAAAATGCGATAAAGAAATTTGATATGTGAATATGTTTTGTTCCAATAATAGAACAAATTAAAGCTGAATGCAGGAGAAAACAAGCGCCAAGCGCAAATAGCAATAATGCGCTAATGAAAAACCTAATACCGCCTACCTTCTTCATTTTTTGTTTTGTTTTTCGCCTGACCATGAATAGCTGTTAAATTACAAAATTATCTTTAATATTTTAATTTTATTTTGCGAAGAAGGGAGTTTTTATACTCCTGTTACTTGATTTTTCCTAAAAAGGTGCTTGTAGTTTTTACAAATATTTTCTTGTTTTGTCATCGCTTCGCGATGCTATTGTTATTATAAACAGGAGTATATTTGTATATGGCTCCGCTATCGCTCCGCATACTCATGCTCCTGAAGAGTTTAGGTAATATCGGAATTATCAAGGAGCATGAGTATATATGGTAACTTTATCTCTTGCTCTTTATTTTGCTATTGAATACTGCGCGTGCCGAAAAACCTGATATCTTGCAATACTGATTTTATTTTTTGATTCTTTTTGGAAGGACTCTTTTATGGGTAAATTATTATTTTCTCTTATTTTACTTGGTGTCGTTTCTATAATTGTTTATTCTTTTCTAGCGTCACCGCCACGACAATTTGGTGGTAGTGGCGGGCATTTATGTGACGTTGATTGTCCTTGTGTTCAAAATAGCGATTGTAAGGAAGGAGAATATTGTGCACATGATATAGGGAGTTGTGGAAATGATGTTGAAAGTAGATTTAACGGGCAATGTAAGTCAAAAAAGACAGAATGTGGGAATAAAGAGGAGCCTGTTTGTGGATGTGACGGGAAAAGTTATAAAAACCCATGTAACGCTGGGTTGCGAGGGGTGAGCGTAAAGAGCTATGGAGTGTGTAAGATTTAATGTACTCTTTAAGATTACTTTGGTTACACCATGCGGTCTTCCGGCTTCTGCAGGAATGACCGCATGGTTAGTGGCGAGAAAGTTTCAAACCCACGAGGATGTTACGCATTATTTCTTGCTTTTCTTGCAACGCGTTTTGAGCGAATTTTTGCGAGACGATTTGTTTCAATTGCGGCTAAGTATCCAGGAATCTTACCCTCAATTATTGTAGCGACTGAGTCAGAAGGTTTTGCACCAACGCCAATCCAATATTTTACACGTTCTTCGTTCAATTTAATTTCATTTTCAGCTTTAACATTATTGATAAAACCGACTAATTCTAAAAATCTTCCGTCGCGTGGCATATCTTTGTCTGCGACAACAATTCTATAAAATGGTTTTTTGTGGCGGCCTTGTCTTGTAAGGCGAATAACGACTGACATTGTGTTCCTCTTAAGGTATTATATGTAATGTATAAAAAATTTAGTTAATATTTGAAAGTCCTGCAACGATTTAAAAATCCTAAAACCACGCTTGTGGCAGAACAACGGGCGCGGGCGTATATAGAAAATATAAACACAAATCAATAGCATTTTACAGTTTTAGATTTTTTTGTTGCCATAATAATTTATTTTCAAAATTCATTGACCTTTTTGGTTGGTTATGATACCGGCGCGCACTTTTCCGCTATCCACATAAATAGCACCGTTTTATTAGCATTAAGTATATTTTTTATGAGAACGTATTTTCAGACGAGAGAAGAAGCATTAAAAAATCGCAAATGGGTTTTGATTGATGCTGAAGACAAAATTGTTGGACGTGTTGCAGCTGAGGTTGCTGCGATTTTGCGTGGTAAAAACAACCCTGCCTTTGCGCCTCATAATGATGACGGCGATTTTGTAGTTGTTGTGAATGCTGCAAAAATAAAATTTTCCGGAACTAAAGAAAACGATAAACAGTACTATAATCATACTGGTTTTGTTTCTGGTATGCGTGTGGAAAATCCTGCGATTGTTCGAGCAAAAAAACCGGAAGAAATTGTTAAGCGTGCTGTTTGGGGGATGTTGCCACATACTGCACTTGGCAGGCAACAAATTAAGAAACTTAAAATTTTTGCTGGGAAGGAGCATAATCATTCAGCCCAAGTAAAAGCATAGATTTTTTTTATTTATATTTAACACTTTTTAAAAATATAAGGATAACTCATTACGGTCATGGCAAGTAAGGTTAAATCATTAAACTCTGTAGGAAGAAGAAAAACAGCAAACGCGCGTGTCTATTGCTCGCCATCTGCAAAAGGCGAAGGCAAAATTGTGGTTAATGGACGAGGATTTGAAGATTATTTTCCACGCGAAACGGCGCAACAAATAATTATGCAGCCACTTAAATTAGTTAATGCTGTTGGAGATTACAATTTTTCAGTTAATGTTAAAGGCGGTGGGATTACCGGGCAGGCAGGGGCCGTGCTACTTGGTATTGCGCGCGTGCTTGAGCAGACAGATGCTGATTTGCGTCCTACTTTGCGAAAGGCAGGGTTTTTAACAAGGGATCCGCGTGCGGTTGAAAGAAAGAAACCGGGACGTCATAAAGCACGACGTAGTACGCAGTTTTCGAAACGTTAATTTTTTTTAATGAGGTTTT
>JAVBQZ010000171.1:0-2563 GCA_031548505.1 Bdellovibrionota bacterium
GTGAGATATATCGAATTTATACTAAATTAAGCCAAAATTGTCTTTTTACGTTTCATTTATTGTGTTTATGGTCAACTCTTTGGTTTCCTCAAACTATATTTCATTATTAATAATAATTGTGTAAACTATACGTAATGGGCAATGCATATTTCTAAACTACACTCCTTGATACAATAATTTAGGAGAAAATTACCAATTATGAACTATTTATTTGGTAGAGTGTGGTGGTAATTGTGAATTGTACATTATGAACTGTGCATTTTCTATTTTTATATTATGTCTGAATTTTCAATTTACGAAGTCCTTGCATTTCTAGTTATAGTTGCGGTTTCGCTTTTTACAGATTTAATTGCTCATCGTGAGGACAAACCGGTGCCAATGAAAAATGCAGTGTGTTGGTCTTTGTGGTGGATTGCACTCGCCCTTTTGTTTGGCGTTTATATTTATTCAGAGCATGGCTCAACTGATGCATCTTTATATTTGACAGGCTATGTTTTAGAAAAAGCCCTGTCGGTTGATAATCTATTTGTAATCATGGCAGTATTTTCTTCATTTCATATTCCTGAAAAATATCAGCACCGTGTACTATATTATGGGATTCTAGGTGCGGTAGTTTTACGTTTCATTTTTATTGCCCTTGGAGCGGGTTTTATTGAATTTGGTGGTGATACTGCACTTGCGATATTTGGATTTTTTATTTTATGGTCTGCCTTTAAGATGTGGCAAGAAAGTCGTAAAGAACATATTGAAGAAGTTGATTATACAAAACATTTCGCAGTAAAATGGACCTCAAAAATTCTTCCTGTTTATCCGCATATTAATAATCATGATTTTTTCGTAAAAGTTTCAGGCAAATATTTAGTAACACCGCTTTTTTTAAGTTTGATTGTTGTAGAATTTGCTGATTTGATGTTTGCAATTGATTCTGTGCCTGCTGTTTTTGCTGTGACTGAAAAACCATTTTTAGTATATACTTCAAATATTTTTGCAATCTTGGGATTGCGTTCGTTATTTTTTGTTTTGAGTGCAATGAAAAAATATTTATGCCATCTTGAGAAAGCAGTAATTGCAGTTTTGGTGTTTATTGGTTTGAAAATGATACTGGAAATTTTTGATTTATTCCATTTTACAGAAGATAAGGCAGTTGGGGCTTTGGTAAGTTTGGCTGTAGTACTTGGACTATTGGCTGTGGGAGTTGTAGCATCATTAATTATGCCAAAGAAATCGGAACAAGCTTAAAAACCATAGTGAAAATTTAAAAATCTTATTTTTTTTTATGACAGACGAAACACAAAATAACTCAGGCAACAATAATTCAGATACAACTACTCCGGAAATTAATTTTTCATCATTTCTGATGGGGCTTGCTACGCAAGCTATGGTTTGTATGGGAGAAATCCCAAATCCTGTAGATAATAAAACAGAAAAGAATTTCCCTGTTGCACAGCAAACGATAGATATTTTATCTTTGCTTGAGGAAAAAACAAAAGGTAATTTGACTGAAGATGAAAGCCGCTTATTCTCCGAAATTTTGGCAGCTTTGAAATTGAGTTATGTAAAAGCATCAAAGTAAACGTAGTAATGAATCTAGGTAATTTCAATATTAAAGCAACTGATGGGCTAGCTCGACGTGGGGAATATTATACCGCGCATGGCGTTTTTGAAACTCCCAATTTTATGCCAGTTGGTACTCAGGCGACTGTAAAAGGTATGACGCCGGATCAACTAAAAGAAATTGGTGCTCAAATAATTTTATCTAATACATATCATCTACATTTGCGCCCCGGTGAGGACGTAATAAATCGTCTTGGTGGTCTGCATAAATTTATGAATTGGGATAGGCCGATTTTAACTGATAGTGGTGGTTATCAGGTTTTTAGTTTGGCCAAACTGCGTAAGATAACCGATGAAGGGGTGATGTTTCAATCACATATTGATGGGCGAAATTTGATGCTAACGCCGGAAAAAGTAGTAAAAATTCAGGAAATACTTGGGGTAGATATTATGATGGTGTTAGATGAGTGCCTTGCCTATCCATCAACAGAAGCGCAAGCACGTAATTCGCTTGATATAACTTTGCGTTGGGCAAAACGTGCGCAAGTGGCGCGAAGTAGAGCGGAAACACTAGCCTTTGGAATTGTACAAGGCGGAATGTTTCCGGAATTGCGAAAATCTGCAGCGCACGAATTATCGCAAATTCCATTTGACGGTTATGCAATTGGTGGAGTGAGCGTAGGTGAACCGTTGGAATTAATGCGTGAAATAACAAAAGTTTCAGCAGAAAATTTACCTAGTGATAAAATTAGGTATTTGATGGGGGTAGGAACGCCAACCGACATAGTTGAAAGTGTTGCGCTTGGTGTGGACTTGTTTGATTGTGTAATGCCGACTCGCTGCGCACGTTTTGGCCGTCTTTGGACTGAGAATGGTTATATAAATATTAAAAATGCACAGTATCGTGAGGACTCGACACCAATTGATAGTGAATGTGATTGTTACACTTGTCGTAATTTTTCGAAAGCCTATTTATCCCATCTACAACGCGCGGATGAAATTTTGTACA
>JAVBQZ010000142.1:0-3291 GCA_031548505.1 Bdellovibrionota bacterium
GAAAATAAAACTATTTTTAATAGTTGCAACAAATGAAGTCTTCGTGGGTAGTTAAATTGACGGCGAACGCAGGACTGAATCGGAATATAAACTTGACAGAGAAGTTCGGAACATACTTCGTCGTGAAAAGATGGATAACAACCAAGATATGTCAGAATTGTTTTTTGAAGTAAGTGGTTGTGGTCAACAAGACGGATTCTTTTCGGGATTTCGGCTCGCTGTTCTCTTAATGGCAGAAAGTCTTACTTAAAAATTCTACCATAAGAAATTAACCAATGCCTGCATGGAAAGACTGTAGCTCCCTTGCACATAGCCAATTATTCTATGAATGCTTTCAATTCAGGGTGTCGCCATGCAGGCAAAACAAAATAGTAAATATAATGTTTTTTAATATATAAATGAGCTTTCACCCGAGAAAAATTCTCGGAAAAAAGAAAAGGCTGTAGCTCCCTTGCACATCATTCCTTATGGGATTTTGAATGCTTCAAACTGAGGTTGCCATCTTATGATTGTAGAAAGCAGAAAGGAAAGTATGGAAAATAATCCAATTTGCAATAAAATAGACTACCTGTATATCGGTATGGATGTTCATAAAGAAACGCATACCGCTGTATTAATGACCTATATGGAAGAAAAAGTTGGAACAATAGAGATTGAAAATAATATCCGAGGATTTCAAAGGTTACTTGCTTATGTGGAAAAGTGCCAATCTGTAAGCGAGGAAAAGACACTTACCCCTATGTTTGGGCTAGAAGATGTTTCTCATTTTGGAAGAAACCTTGCTTGTTATTTACTTGAAAAAGAATACACCGTAAAAGAAGTCAATTCTGCATTATCTTACCTAGAACGCATGAGTTATCCAACCATGAAAAAGAATGACACATGGGACGCTCAATGTGTTTGTGCAGTCTTAATGCGACGTTTTGAGAACCTACCAAACGCAGACCCACAAGACTATTACTGGACAATGAAACAACTCGTACATAGAAGAAATGCTTTAGTAAGAACAAAATCCGCACTGTTACAACAATTTCATGACCAAATCCAATATGATTACCCAAGTTACAAAAAGTTTTTTCATGAGATAGAGTGCAATACGTCGATTGCCTTTTTTGAACAGTACCCATCCAGTCAGACAATAGAAAAAACGTCGGTAGAAGAATTGGCAGAGTTTCTACAGATACCAAGCCATAATGCTTGTTCTACAAAACGAGCCATGAAGATTTTAGACCTAATCGAAGCCGATTCTGTTAAAGCAAGAGACTACCAGTTTGGCAGGGATTTCATTATCCAAAGTATGATGAGAAATCTTCGCTTTATCGCTGACGAATTGCAACGGATAGACAAGATACAGAAAAGGTTATTAAATGAGTTAGATATTCACTTAAAAACCATTCCCGGGGTTAATACGGTAACCGCCTGTGCCTTAATCGGGCAGATAGGCGATATTAACCGCTTTAAAAGTGCTGAAAAACTGGCGAATTATGCAGGGGTAGCCCCCTTATGTTTTAGTTCCGCAGGCAAGGGAAAAGTAGTACAGAATAAAAATCAAGGGAATCGAGAGTTGTACGCAGTTCTATATTTACTTGCCATGCAACAGATTCATGTACATGTAAAAGGACAAGCACGCAATCCATTGTTGCGAGCTTATTTTGAGAGCAAAGTTTCCGAGGGAAAAACGAAAATACAGGCATTACTTTGTATCATGAGACGATTAGTAAATATCATTTATAGCATGATGAAGAATAAAACCGAATATCGTATGCCTGCGATAACAGAGGTAACAACAGAACAACAAACAAGCTAATGACTTGATAGGAAAAGTATGGTAAAATGTAGAGAAATGACGTTTTACCGTTTTATATAGATAAGCATTCATGCAATGATGGGAAAAGGGTAAGCAAGCAGAGGGGTAAAAACATGGCGAAATATATGAGAATAGGCTGTTTTATCATTGTATTATGCCTTATATTTTTAGGAACTAATTCAAGCCCCGAGGGAATTAGTGGAGCTAAAGTATTAGGAAAAGATGAATTGGTTGTTTCAAATTCCAAATATTTAAACAAAGCTGGGGATATAAACTGGGAGAAGTATGCTCCAAATGGAGGATATGTTGAGGGAACAAGAACAACAGGTAATACATTATCAAAGGGAACTATTATTGATAGATATGGAAATGAATACGGTCGTTATACATCACCAGTAGGTACTTCATATACCAAAAGGTCACTGCCTTATATAGAAAACCCAAATGCATATCATAAATATAAAATTGTCGAGCCAATAAACAATGTGGCAAAGGGAGAAATTGCAAAGGCATTTCGTCAAACAGGAGGAGGAATACAATATGAACTACCAAAATCAATTAATGATTTAAAAAAATTAGGATGGATTAAGGAGGTAAAATAATGAGGATTGATGAGTTAAAACAGAAATTGAAAGATAAAACCATTCCCCAAAATGTATATATTATTGATGAACAAGGAATTACAGACCAAAAAATGTGTTTGTTTAAAGTTAAAGATAATTGGGCAGTATATTATAGCGAAAAAGGTAATAAATTCGATTATGTAGAATTTGGGAGTGAAAGTGAGGCTTGTAATGAATTTTATAATAAGTTAGTTTAAAACTCTTATAAATAATTAATTATTAGCTGGTGGATTGGTTAATAATTTTTATCCTTTTAGTTAAAAATGGTCATATATTGTAAAGAACCTGCCACAAAAAAATAAAGGAGTAAATCTATGAACAAGTTTTTATCGACCAGTGAATTAGAATTTTATATAAAAAAAGATTATCTTAAAAAATTAAGCAAATATTTAGGAGAAAATCTTGACTTGGAAGGTATTTATTTTAAGGAAGGTCATGACAGTAGTCAAGAAGGAACGTATGTATATACGGATGCTGACGGATATCATTATATATTTACTGAAAAGGGAAAAATAAGAGAACACGAAATAACAAATGAACTTTTTGAAATAGCTTATTGGATAATTGAGGATAAAGTATTCTCTGTTGCTTTAAATTATGCAACAAAAAATAGAGAGAAGGGTAAAGACTTTAGAAGAAGGCTATTTGAAAAAGAAAAGGAAATTTGGAGAGAATTAGATGAAAACGGATATAAGGTAAAATGTCTTAGCATTGAAAAGATTCTCAAAGAAAATCCGTTTGTAGATGAAAAATAATTAATTTGTATTCAGATTCATAATTAAATGGGGGAGAATTAATTGAGCTATAGTATTAATGACTTTTTAGAAGATATTCAAGAATGTTTAGATTTAGCAAGTATTG
>JAVBQZ010000223.1:0-2652 GCA_031548505.1 Bdellovibrionota bacterium
TACTTCCGTGTAGATATAGATGAACCAAAGTTTCTAAATCAGCTTGCAGACCACATAGACCAATCGGGTGGTTTTGAAGCTACGCAAACAGTTCATAATAGGACACTAAAACAAGCTTATGTTATGTGCCGGTCGATAGTTCCCATATCACCGAATTCTTTGGCGGATGCAAAAAATAAACTTTCCGATATCGTGAAAAATTTCAAACCTTTAAAATGATCATAATATGAAAAATACACAAGAGCTTTTAGATAAATGTAAGCAGAACGGTATACCTGTTTTTGTTATATCCGGAAACGATATTTTAGCTATTCCTGTACTTTTAAAATATTTGTACGAAGCACAAAAGAGTAATTGTGACTCAAAATTTCTACGAGATTTTATAGATGTAATACAAAAGTTTATTATTTACCAAGAGAAGGAAAAAGCATCTGTAAAATTACCTGATTAAAAATTTAACATTTAGACCGATGACAAAGAAATTATTCAAAATTCTAATAGTTATAATATTAGTAGCTATTTCCTTAAAATTAATTGATATATGCTTATCCTGTATGTCATATCCAAGCGACTTAGAAGTATTATTAGGTTTAATAGGATTGCCTATAATATTGTTTTTAAATATCCTAACATTCAAAAAACTTTTTAAAGCAAACAAAAAATGAAAAAGAGATTTTTAATTGTATTTGTCGCTCTAACTGCGGCTTTATCGTCCTGTACAAGAATTGATGCGGGGCATGAGGGAATCAAAGTAAACCTTGTAGGTTCTGATAGGGGTATTGACAATGTAAATTTAGTAACAGGCTGGGTTTGGTATAACCCTTTCAGCACCTCAGTTTTTGAGTATCCAACTTTTGTTCAAACTGTCGATTACCCTCCTTTTACCATCAATGCAAAAGATGGTAGTGAATTTACGGTAGATCCGACAGTTTCGATGAAAGTTCTGGATGGTAAAACTCCAGTTATTTTTAAAAAGTATCGAACGGGGCTAGATGATGTTATTAATGGCGTTTTATTTAATTATGTAAAAGATGCTTTCCGTATTCAAATGAATAATTTTTCTACAAATGATATAGTAAGCAAGCGAGATAGTTTGGAAAAGAATATTGAAAAATCATTACGAGAAACATTATTAAAAGAGGGGTTCGAACTTGAACAACTAACCTCTGGATTGAAATACCCTAAGACTATAGTAGATGCTGTAAATGCAAAGAATAAAGCCGTACAAGATGCCATGAGAGTTGAAAATGAATTAAAGATTCAAGAGGCACAAGCAAAGAAAGTGATTGTAGCAGCAGAAGCAGAAAGGCAGGCAAATGAATTAAAGCAAAAAGCGTTAACGCCTGCTATATTGCAGCAACTTTGGATTGAAAAATGGGATGGAAAATTACCAACTTATTCAATTGGCAATAATACTCCAGTGATGCTTAATTTAAAATAATATTCAGAGCGGTGTGGATTGAAGCCCTATCCGCTTACTAGAAAACTTATAGAATAGACCAATACATGCAAAGTATATAAATTGAAGGTTCATTTGATGGCACTTTCCTTAATATAAAGAGGTTCATTTGTCAAGTTCAAAATCAGGAGACAGAAGAAGAAACTCAAAAATTAGCTGATATGATATTATCAAAACTGAATAAATAGACCATGGATAAAACATTAAACAAACTGCGTGATTTAATTCACGAAAACGCAAAAGAAAAAGGATTCTACGATTCTCATAATTCAATTATTAATCAACTGCTACCGGCACAGATAATTCAATTCAAACACACTTTTTTTGCTCAACAAGTTGCTCTTATTCATTCAGAACTTTCAGAAGCTTTGGAAGCCGACCGACATATTTGCAGAGCAGATATGGAAAGATATGATAAAATGATTAATGGACTTAAGAAAGGTTACGCATTTAAATCTGAAAGACAATTGTTTGAGTCTATTATAAAAAACACAGTTGAAGATGAGTTGGCAGATTCTCTCATTCGAATTCTTGACTTATGCGGATACTTAGGGATAGATATTGACAAACACGTTGAATTAAAAATGAAGTATAACTCAGAACGTGAATATTTACACGGAAAATCTTATTAATAGACCATGACAACAAAATTTAACCCAGGCCAGGAAGTTTGGATAATACACAACAATAAGCCACAGTTGCTGAAAATTGATAATATCAAAATTGAAACAAAAGAAGAATTAATTAAATCTTTATAGATATGGACACTTTGACTTTAAAAAATCCTGAAAAATACAAAGGATATGCAGCGCATCCAACGAAAGATAAAACAATACGACAGGTTATTAATGCAAGCATAACAAAATGTACGCATTTGTCTAATTGGTATGATTTAAAGATTGAATTTGAAGATGATAGTAGAATATTTTACAGTTCAAGCGAATCAATAAGAGGATGTAAAAGAATATTTGCATTTTATTGCACAGCTGGTTCAAAGTGGGAGTAAAATTTTAAAACCTTATAGAATAGACCGATATGAAAGTACACGAACTAAAGACGCTCCCTGAATATTTTGAACAAATTTGGCAATACAAGAAGCATTTTGAGTTAAGAAAGGATGATCGAGGATTTGATGTAGGAGATCGACTTAAATTAGTTGAGTTTGATCCGAAAATTGGGTATCTAAGAAGATA
>JAVBQZ010000047.1:0-6691 GCA_031548505.1 Bdellovibrionota bacterium
GTAATTGTTCTAGTTTTTCAGTCGCTTCTAATTCTCCGACTGGTAATGATACGAAACGGCGGAGTGATTTTAAATTATAAGCATACATCCCAATATGCCAGAAAGCATTATAGATACCACCTTCCGTACGATTGAATGGAATTGGGCTTCTTGAAAAATATACACATCGTCCAGTAGATTTTACAATGGCAGTTTTCACAATGGCTGGATTTTCAATTTGTATAGGATCGGAAATAGGCTGTACTACGGTTGCCAGATCTGCACCAGTATCGTTTAAAATTTCTGCTAAATGACGACTTATTTTAGGATCTACATTTACATCATCGCCTTGGAAATTGATTACGAAATTATATATATCGCCTTTGGGATCAATGATTTCTAAAGCTTGGGCGATTCTATCGGTTCCGGATGGGCAGTTTTCGCTAGTCATAACCACATTTGCCCCAAATGATTTTGCATGTTCAAGATATTTGCTGTTATCTACTGCAATAAAAATATCAGATGGACTAAATTCATTAGCTACATTCTCATATACGCGTTGTAATAATGATTTGCCATTAATGTTTAAGAGATGCTTTTCAGCTAAACGCTCGCTACCAGCACGAGCTGGAATTATTATTGTTGTTTTCATCGATTATTCTCCTTTAGCCATTTGACCAATTCCGATGGGGTATGTACTTCAGGTATATTTTTATATTCATCTGGAGCGTCTGTTGTAAATTCAGAACGCATACGGACTGCTACCATGCCGATATCTAATGCTATTGGTAAATTAAAAATTCTATCATCTATCAAAATAGATTCGGTTGGGTCTAAATTATATTTTTCACAGCAGTATTTTAGGAGATCTTCCTTAACTGTTTCGGACATAAAAGTTCCATGTTTTACGCATTCAATGTAAAGGAAAGGGGTGTCTGCAAATAGTTTTTTTAGCAAAGTTGTTTTGGTTGGAACATCGAAAGTCGCACTAGCTGTAATTTGTGTATAACCAAGCTGGTGCAATTCTTTTAAGGCTATGATAGAATCCGGATATAATGGACGGTTATTAAAAAATTCTGGGCTGTGACAAAAATCATGATCCATCTGATTGCCTAACGTTGGATGAGACTTTAATTCTAATGCACCATATTCGGGTATAATTGGTAATGCAGTAGGCAGATCCTCATATTTCAAATTTTTATATGTTTCTGAATAATTCGGATGATTTTTCAAGAAGTTGAAATACGCGAAATTCAAATTTGCTAAAACTCCATCTACATCCCAAAATATATTTTTAATCTTCATATTTATTATAAAAAGTTTCTTAATTAAAATTCTTAAAAATAAAATTGCTACCAAAAATCCTCAAATTCTAAAAGAAATTTCTAGTTTTTTTAATGATTAAGGTTTTTAAGTGGAATATCATTTGATTATTAGCGCAATAATATGTTATTAGAATCGGATTCTCGAAAATTGGTTTTTAGAGTGAATGACAATGTCGTATTTTTTAAAGGTAAGCTTTTGAAAAGTGCGAATGTGAAGAAGGTTTTTTTATGGTTGATTTCCTTTTAACAACACAGTTTAATAGATACTGAGATCAGCATTAAGTTTAAAGTGATTTAAATTTAATGCTGATTTTACGTTTGTTTAACCGTTTGTTTACGAAAGGAGTTTTTCCGTATGATGGGAAAGAAAACAAAAGAGGATTTTGTTGTCTTGGGGAACTGTTTACACATGCGCCCTTCTGGCCAGTTGTCAAAAGCTGTTAAAGAATCAGGACTTAGTGCCACGATGCAGTTTGATGATAAAACCGCAGATATGTCTAGCGCGCTGGACTTATTGCAACTTGGAGCATCTGCTGGCCAAAAGGTATTGGTTATAATTGAGTACGAACTTGATAATCAAGCAAAGGCCGAACAGTTAATGTCCGAAATCGAGCAAATTCTACTGCTCGCGGTGGGATCTGCTTAACGTATATACTTCTCTAAGAAATCTTTTTTCTTGCGAATGTTTTTTTACCCCAAAGGTTGATAAAAACATTCGCACTTTTATTTTTTTTTGTACCTCTTTCTATTAGATAATTCTGCTGTTTATACTCATGCTCTTAAAAGGCTCTAAGAGAAGAGAATACTCATGTAACATGAGTGTAAAGCACAGTTCTACTATCGCGGAAGGGAAGGGAGTAGGTGTGGCAAGAAAGCCTAAATAAGCAAGTCATAGAGGCTACACGTTACAAGTCTGTAAGTTAAATTTGAAGATAATAAGGAGAACCTTTAGTAAAAAATAAACGTACGATAGAAGCGAAGTTCTATCGTACATTTTTTAGTTTTCGTCCTTGCGTATCTTGGTGAGCAACTGGTGATGGTCGTTACACTTACTTAACGCGTCTTCCTTTGTGATGCGTCCGATTTTCCACAAATTGTATATGTGGTCATCGAGTAACTGCATACCTTTCTTAGTTCCCGTTTGAATATTTGAGTCAATACTAAACGGTTTGTTCGTTCGGATCATGTTTGCAATCGCACTATCAACGACCAACATTTCGTACGCTGCAATTCTTCCGCCCTCAATTAATGGTAAAAGCTGTTGCGACAGAACACCATTAAGGGAGGTTGAAAGTTGGGTACGAATCTGTTCTTGTTGGTTAGCAGGGAACACGTCAATTATGCGGTTAATAGTTCCGGAGGCAGAAGTGGTGTGTAATGTCCCGAGGACAATATGCCCTGTCTCTGCCGCAGAAATTGCCGCTTCAATTGTTTCTAAGTCCCTCAATTCGCCGACCAGAATCACATCTGGATCTTGTCGTAATGCTCTCCTAATCGCTTCCGAAAAACTTGGAACATCGGTTCCAATTTCACGTTGGTTGATTAGAGATTTTTTACGATAATGACGGAACTCGATCGGGTCTTCAATGGTGATGATATGCTGTTGAAAATTTTCGTTGATGTAATCAACGCACGCAGCCAAGGTTGTTGATTTGCCTGAACCTGTAGGACCAGTAACCAAAACCAACCCGCGGGGGCGTGAAATCAACTCTTTCATCACTAACGGCGTATTTAGGTCTTCCATCGTTTGCAGTTTGTTAGGAATGAGCCTAAACACCATGCCGGTGTTTCCCGATTGCTTAAACACAGAAACGCGAAAACGCCCCTCTCCGACGAGCTCAAAGCCGAAATCGCTACTCCCAGAGCTTTGCAACTCTTGTTGACAACGTTCAGGAGTTATGGACTTCATCAAGATAACTGCATCTTCCGGTTCGAGAACTTTCGTTCCTTCGATTTCCGTAAGGAATCCATTGATGCGTAGGATAGCTCTGGATCCTACAGCAATATGCAGGTCGCTTGCTTTGCGAGCAATCACTGCACGTAGCAATTTGTCTATCAATGGAGCAGTTAATTTAGATGAAGGCAATTTGGGTGGGACAGCCGAATTACCCGTTGTGCTCATTTTTTCTCTCCTTTCTAGGTCTTTCAACCTGAAACAAGATTTTAGAGATAATAAAAGAACAGGCAGGTCTAAACATTAAACCTTAAAAAACCATATAGCCTTATTATCTTCTATTGATATTCAGACAATCGTATTGGTAAGAATAAGCAATATTAATATCAAAAGAAGATAACAATTAAAACTTCTACTAATTATCTATGTGCCGCTTGTTATAGTATTTTTAATAATTTTGAAGTACAATCGGCATCTGTTGTTTATACTCATGCTCCATGAGTATTCTCGATTTCTTTGAACCCTTTTGGAGCATGAGTATGCGGAGCGCCAGCGGAGCTATATACAAATATACTCCTGTTTATAATAACAATAGCATCGCGAAGCGATAATCAAACAAGAAAATGCTTGTAAAAAATACAAACGTTTTACAGGAAAATTCAAGTAACAGGAGTATATACCATTATACGATTTTATATGCAAAACGATATTATTGAAATATGCGACCAACAGCCAAAAGACGTAGCAAATGTGATAGTTTTTGCGAAATATGCTAACAAATGGCTTTTTTGCCAGCACAAGGAAAGAGAAACTTGGGAAGTACCAGGGGGAAATGTCGAATGTGGGGAAGAATTGATAGTAGCAGCAAAGCGAGAACTTTATGAAGAAACGGGTGCGGCTACAGACGACATTAATCTAATTTGTTACTTCTTTGACAATAGATACAGGAAACACTTTGCTGTATTCTTTGCAAATATAAAAGAAATAAATGCTTTACCGGAAAGCGAAATGGCAAGAATTACACTATTAGATGAATTTACTGAAAATACAACATACAAAGAAACCTACGATATATTGTTGCCATATATTCTAAAACACTTGGTTAAATAAATATACTCATATTCCTTTAGTTTTCACGATTTCTTTGAAATCTTTAGGAGCATGAGTATGCGGAGCGTCAGCGGAGCCATTACAAATATACTTCTGTTTATAATAAAAATAGCATCACGAAGGGATAACCAAAAAAATGGTTGTAAAAACTGCAAACACTTTACAAGAAAGCACAAGTCACAGAACTATATAATTTTCAATTTATTTTTTTTGAGGAGGAGGGTATGTTTGGGGCAAGAAAAAAAAGGTGTACCCTATTTATAGCTTAGTTAAAACTAAACCTATAACCTCAGACTACGGGTACACAAATAGTTTGAAAACTAGAAAAACCTAATCGGCAGAGTTTGCTGTGAAAAATAAACTCTACCGAATTTTGTTTTGAGGATATTTGGTCGACACTGAAGAAATTACTCCATCCATCTTAGAATGCCGAGATAAAAATCTAACTCACTTTGTTCGCTAGATTTTTATCTCAACGTTGCATCGCTTCGCGACGCAAATCTAATTTTTCAGTGTCGACCATTTGGTCGAGAATAAATCATTCGAATCCGACCAAAACTCCTTGCTCGTAACAAGCCGTTAAAGGCTTATAAAAAGCTACGAATTTTCCACTCTCGTCAACCCATTCCAAAAGATTTAAGTCTCTTCGGAAGTAAATGGTGTTAGAGGGCAGATTTTTATCGGCTTCTTTGCGTCCTTCAACCGGCTGCCGAAGCAACGAGAATCCTAATGCAAGCAAAATACCTGCAGTATCAGGTTCTTCGTTAGTCCCCAATTTGATTTCAGCCACGCTGATTTCTTCTTCGGAAATCCAAAAAATATCATCACCAGAGATTTCTTGCGTGCATTGCACGAAAAGCGGGCGTTCATCTCTGATGATATCAGAGCCTAATCCTTTCGATCGCCGAAAGAATTGCATGGAGATTTCCGTGAATTTTCCCATGTGCTGTGTCGGCATGTAATCGTCATCAAACTCCATCTTGTAGGACGGAATTCGCCAACAGTTTTCCCTCTTTTCCAAAAGCAAAGATTTATCTTTGCTAACCAAGGTCATCACATACCGATACAAAGGAAGATTCATATTGGGAGAGCTCCCCAACCATCTGAAAAAATCAAATTTTTCCATAGCCACACCTTTAACCCTTTCTTTTTTTAACAAAAGATTAAACCATCTCCCTGACAAAAATCCGTACAAAGTTATGTTATGTATGTCAGTAAATGTGATATTTATAATGGAAAAGGGGCTAGGTTATTATATATTTAATGTTAAAGGAGAGAGACAATGGGTAGAATGTCTTATTATTATATAATTTTAGATATGAAGAAAGGATATTGAGAGGAGGAAAAGTATTCTTAGGAGAATTCTAAGGAGCATGGTTATATTCATGCTCCTTTCATCTTATTTTACTGTTTGCTAAAAGTTTATTTACCGTCTTTAATCAACCCTTTAGCTAAAGTAATCATTGAGCCCACATCACTTAAGTTTGCCGGTAATACATAAGTGTTACCGGTTTTTGCAAGCTTTCCGAACTCTTCTAAGTATTTTTCAGCAATTTTTAACTCCATAGCTTTTTGGCCTCCGGGAGAGATTAATGAGTTAGCTACCTCAATAATACCTTCGCCGGTTGCTTTGGCAACAGACAAAATAGCGATAGCTTGTCCTTCTGCTTCGTTCACTTGCTGCATTTTCTTAGCCTCGGATTCTTTAATAACCTTTTGTTTATTACCCTCAGCTTTATTAATTTCAGCATCTCTAAAACCTTCAGATTCTAAAATATTAGCGCGTTTTTCTCTATCAGCGCGAACTTGTTTTTCCATTGCTGATAAGATTTCACGAGGTGGAGTTATGTCTTTAATTTCATAACGTAAAACTTTTACCCCCCAAGGCTCTGCAGCTTTATCTATTTCAGCTACGATAGCATTATTAATATTTGCTCTCTCTTCAAAAGTTTCATCAAGTTTCAATTTACCAATTTCACTTCTTAAGGTTGTTTGTGCAAGTTGAACAATTGCGTATTCGTAATTTAAAATACCGTAAGATGCTCGGGCTGGGTCACTAACTTGGAGATATAGAATACCATCAATTTCCATACGAACATTATCATTAGTGATACATAGTTGGCTGGAAGTATCGACAGCTCTTTCTTTTAAAGAATGTTTATAAGCAATTTTATCGATGAAAGGTATTAATATATGGAATCCAGCATTTAACACTCCGCTATATTGCCCTAATCTTTCTATAACATAAGCTGATTGTTGTGGTACAATAATGGCGCTTTTAGCGAGTACAACTATGACTAAAAATACAGCTACTAAAAATACAATTTCCATAATATTCTCCTTTTTAAGTTTTACTAAAAATAATAATTTCCTATTCTATAAT
>JAVBQZ010000065.1:0-2503 GCA_031548505.1 Bdellovibrionota bacterium
ATTAATAATTCGTAAGGATAACCACGGCGATCAAGCTCTCCTGTTTTAGCACCAAGTTTTTCTAATTTTTCAAATAAACATTTTCGGACTTCTTCAATATCATCAGAAGCTCCCTTATACTCGATCTCAATATAACTCCCTAAGTCAACGACCGCATCAATGCTTATTTCCACATCTTCAAAATCGTAAACCTTTCTTAATTTATCCACTGTAATTAGTGAGACAAATCCAGTGGCTTTAAAAATGAGTTCAAAATCATCTAATGATGAGATTTCAGTTTCAAACTCATCACAATGTGTTTTCTTAATAGAGTCAAGTGGCAACCAACGCTTATAAGTTATACTATATTCGTTATTACTTATACGTAAACGTAACCATTCATTAATATCCTGTGGATTATCAAGAAAACTTCTATGAGGTGGGTTAAAATACTTATCAATTTGCCTTGCTTCATACTTAAGGCTCCCAATTTTATCTAATTTTTCTATCAGCTCCGCTCCATTTACTAGCGGCAACTTTATTTCGATTTCTCGCTTTTTACTCATATAATACCCCTTGTCTTATGAATTTATTTTCAATGGATAAAAATTGCTCTTATCTTTCCAACAGTAAATACTGGAGAAAATTCAGAAAATCAAGTGAGCTTTTGAGTATATTTTAAATCACCACAGATTTAGTTTCGTCTATAATTTGGCGAACCGAATTCGCCAATTCATTCAGGCGAACAGGTTTGGTTAGGCATCGATCAACACCTAATTTTAGGAAATTCTCAATATCAAAAACAAACGCCTTGGCACTAGTAACCAGAATAGGCACCTGCGCTGTTTTAAGATTGTTACGAATTATTGGAATAAATTCATTCTTAGATAAATCCTCGCTATCATCATCTATAATAATAGCATCAAACATACCATCTTTTATCAACTCTAATAAATTATCAGTTATAATATGTTGTTCAGCCTCAAATTTGTGATGCGTTAAAAATTTAGCATAAATTCCAATTTCGTCTTTGTTTTTCTCACTAAGAATTAAAACCTTTTCTCCGCTACCGTAAATTCTATCAACCTCAACCTTATTTACATTCTCTTCAAAATTATCATCAATCTTACACGATGGCAAAATTACCCAAAAAGTCGACCCCTTCCCTTCTTCCGATTCAAAATTTAATGTTCCACCATTTAATTCAACTAAACCCTTCGCGATTGCCATACCAATGCCAGTACCTAATTGCTTCCGCGCATATTCATCTTCCACACGCTCAAAGGCTCCAAATACTTTTGCACGATTTTTTGGTGAAATCCCAATGCCTGTATCCTTAACACTTATCTTTACTTTCTTACCATCATCAATTGACTTTGCACTCAATGTAATTGTTCCGCCATCATGCGTATATTTAATAGCATGAGTTAAAAGATTAATTAATATTTGACGAGCGTGACGCTTATCGCCAATAATACCAGCAGTTTTATCAATTTCCTCTGCAACCAAAGTTTGCTTTTTCATCATTGCCTGCGAACGCACAACATTGGATAGATCTACCAAAAGTGATTTTAATGATAACTCGACTGGCTCTGCTTTAACTTTACCTGCCTCTGTTTTTGCATAATCCAAAACATCATTAACTAGTTCTAATAAGTGATCGCCGTTTTGTTTCAACATTTTCAACGTCGAAACTTGCATTTCATTTACTTCGCCACACAAGCCATCAGTAACTAATTCAATACCGCTTAAAATTACACCAAGCGGTCCCCGTATTTCATGACTCAAATTCGCCAGAAAGCCTGTTTTCGCTTTTACTGATTCATCACTTAATTTGCGCAAACGCAAAACTTCATCGTTGAAACGCGCATCAATCAACATCATAGCACAACGCATAGCAAGCATATTGGCAAAACGAATTTCATCGTTTTCCGGAATTAATCCTTTAATTAATTCAATACGCAAGGTACCAAATAAATAACCTGCAAAAGAAATTGGGAAAACAATAACTCCGTTTTTTTTCATTAAATCGACTGAAATCGCCTTATTATTTGAAGCTTCTAATAAGAAGGATTGTGCAAGTTCTGAACGCGGAACACCAATCAAAATAGATTGTGTCCATAAATCGCTATATTCATCGAATAATGAAATTTCTACCGCACTAACATCCAATTCTGAAAAAGCAACATTTGAAATTTCGCAAAGACGATTGGCTAACCCTGAACCGTCACTATCACTCATCTGAACACTATAAAGTTTTTGAAATCGTCTAAAATCGTTTTCAAGTTTTTTTAGTTTTTCTTCAATAGTATCACCTGCTGAAGAAAGATCTAATGAATTAACAATTTTATCTATTGTACGCGTATATTTATGTCTTGAAAGGAAAAGAAGCAGGAAAGAAAACCAACCCCAAAACGAAAGATATTTTAACAGTTCAGGCGTAAACGTTCCGCCGAATATACCTTCTGGCATCACAGGAGCCAAAATTAAAATACATGCTAAAATATAAATAAGAAAAAACATT
>JAVBQZ010000231.1:0-3121 GCA_031548505.1 Bdellovibrionota bacterium
ATCCTAAATATATTAAATACTATGCGCAATCTAAGCCATATAAAGATTGGATTGTCTCTTTTAATACTGGAAGCACTCGAGGGAATATCAATGCTCAAACGTTAGGTAATATGGAAATTTCTTTGCCTTCGCCAGAACAGCAAGATTTACTTGTTGATGTATTGTCGGCGCTGGATGATAAAATTGAATTAAATAATAGGATAAATAAAAATCTTGAAGAGCAGGCACAGGCGCTGTTCAAGCATTGGTTCGTGGATTTTGAGTTCCCCGACTCTAACGGCAATCCCTACAAATCCTCAGGCGGCAAAATGACCGACAGCGAACTTGGCGAAATCCCCGAAGGCTGGAAAATTAAAGACATATACCATTTTAGCGAAATAATATATGGTGCACCTTTTGCATCAAAATTCTTCAACCAAGAGAATAAAGGCAAACCTATTATACGGATAAGAGACTTGCCAAGTCAAAAATCTGATGTTTTTACAGACGAAATACACCCCAAGGGATATTTATTGCAAAAAGGTGATATTGCTGTAGGAATGGATGGAGAATTTCGTGCCTATATTTGGAGTGGAGTTGAAAGCTGGTTGAATCAAAGACTGTGTGTATTTAAAGAAAAAGGAAACGTGAGCAAAGCATTTATTTACTTTTCACTTATACCTCTCTTACATAAAGTAGAAAAAACAGAAGTTGCAAAAACAGTAATCCACATTGGGAAAAATGATTTCGATAAATTTTATATTGCTAATCCTAAACAAGAAATAATGTTAAAATATAAAGTTATAGCTGACAAGCTTATACAACAGATTGTAATTAATAATCAAGAAAACCAAAAACTTGCTCAACTGCGTGATTATCTTTTGCCAAAACTTATGAGCGGAGAAATAACTGTTAATTTTAAGGAGCTTCAATGAAAGTAAATAAATTAACTATCCTTATAACTTTGCCACTATCCTTAATTTGCGGTACAATATTAATCTTTTCCGCAAAATATGAAACATCCTTTGCGATTCTTTCAGGGATGTTTACAGGATTAGTTGTTTCATTTATTGTTCCTTTGGTTACATATTTTTATGAAAAAGAAAAATTGAACGCAGATACAAAAAATAATATTAAGTCCTTATATATTAATTTAGCTTTCATAAAAAAATATACTGGAAATGTTTTAGAATCAATTAATACTATAGAGGTTAAAATGTTGCCCACTAAAGAGCTGGGATCTTTTGTCAACTTAAATGATGAGTTAATAAACAATATAAAAGCTGAGTTATACGATGGGTTTTGCAAAAAAAGCGAAATCGCCCAAGCATATAATCAATTGCAACAATTTACACTCAAAATTTACAATTTAAAAAATATTATAAATGATTTAGAAATTGACAGATTACGGCTTGAAATTTCAATGAAAATGGAAAATCATGTTGCAGTAAAAGATTATACTTATGCTATCATTGTTAGGACAGCCAAATTGCATGAATACCAAGCTAGTTTATTGCTTGAGTTGGAAAACATTTTAAAAATGTTTTATGGTAAGCACTGGGAACCTATTAAAAAAATAATGCTTGAAGAAATAGACAAATTAGTTAAGCCAAAAAATTCATGAGGAAAATACTATGCCAGATTATATAACATACAGAAAATCAATTTCTGATGAGTTGCTTAGCATAAAAGATCGTGTACGCAATTTTATTGGTTCGGCGCACTGGGGGCAAGACGGCGCATATAAGGAATCAATATTAAAAGATTTATTAGTTAAGCATTTGCCAGCGAATGTAAATATTGGTACAGGTTTTGTCATTAATAATAATCAAGTTTCTACTCAAATTGATATAATTGTTTACAATAACAACCCAGTTTTATTCAAATGCAATGATTTTGTAGTTGTATCTTCGGAAAGTGTTCTTGCTATAATAGAAGTCAAGACAAAACTAGATTATCAAAACTATTCGGACGCGATAAACAAAAGCCATGCCAATGGCGATCTAATTGGCCGGCCAATATTCAACGGAATTTTCTCTTATGAAGCAGGGTTTGACATGGAGCGCAATTACAACGAAGGGTTAAAACAAGCTTTGCGGCAATGCCCAGGTTTGTTAAATAACATTTCTATAGGTAAAGATTACTTTATTAAGTACTGGGATTCGGAGTTTTTTCCAAATATTTGCAATGACAATTTATATCGTACATATAAACTGAAAGATCTCTCCTTCGGTTATTTTATTGGAAACCTAGTAGAAGATGTTCATATAATGATGACTGGCAAGGCTATAGATACTGAAAGTAGAAAGGTGCTTTATCCGGAGAATAAAGAGAATTATAAACTGAATCCAGATATTATAATATAGGAGATCCAATGTCACGTTTTTATTTCGATGAAGCGGCATATGAAAGCGCTTTAATAGAATTATTCACAAAATCGCTTGGGTATGATTATGCCTGCGGCTATGATTTGACGCGCGATTTTAAACAGCCGCTGCTTCTTGAAAACGTATATTCTGCACTTACACGGCTCAACAAGTCGCTCCCTTCTTCCGCTATAAATGAGGCCATGTTGAAGCTAAAGAGTTTTGACAGTCGTGACACCGTGCAAAACAATAAGCAGTTCACCGATTATATGCAAAACGGTGTTGAGGTCAACTATGTCGAAAAAGGCGAGCAGAAAGGTAACATTGTTAAGATTATCGATTTTGACAACACTAACAATAACGAGTTTTTGATAGTCAATCAGTACACGGTGGACGAGCTTGCGGTTAAGCGTCCGGACATCGTAGTGTTCGTTAACGGATTTCCGCTTGTGGATGTTGAGATTAAGTCTTGCAGCCGTGAGGAAACGGACAGCTCCGAAGCTTACCGTCAAATCCGCAACCGTATTTTGGACATACCATCTTTTTATAATTACAATGCCTTTTGCGTCATATCCGACATGACGAACACAAAAGCGGGAACGATTACGGCAACCGAAGACCGATATATGGAATGGAAGACGGTTGACGGCAATTATGAAGAAACAAGGTTTGCTACATTCGAAACTTTTTTCGAGGGCATTTTTGACAAGCGCAGATTTTTGGATATTCTACAAAACTTTGTTATGTTTTCCGGAAGCGGAGAAAAAACTTTCAAA
>JAVBQZ010000057.1:0-4670 GCA_031548505.1 Bdellovibrionota bacterium
ACAAACGCATACCAAGTTCAGACATAATCGTATCAGCATTTTGCGATCCAGAACGTGCAAGTTCAACAAATGTACGCGAATTACGAATTGCAGATGGATGTACTTCTAGCCAATCGCAAAGCCCCTGCATACCGGAATGCACTAATTCGTGAACTCGTGGCATTGAAAGTATTTCCGCCGGATCATCCAATAAACCACACATTATTGCATTCAATACTTGCAAAGCGTTATTTCTAAAAAATGGACTATCTGATTTAGAATTTGGATTATCAGTCGCCATGATAACCGTATTAGCAATCAACTTAGCGTCAGTATCCGATTCTATTTTTCCAAGTATGTTCCAGCTTAAACTGCGTGATGTATCAAGTGGGTTAAAAAGAATAATACGTTTTTCCGGATTATATTTACGTGTCAAACCGGAAAGTTTATCCCACATTTCCGGCTTAGAATCGATAATGATGGTGGAACGACTTTTATTTAAGCAATCACTATAAAGTACAGGCAAAATCATTTTTGTCGTTTTACCACCACCTGTCTTTGACAAAATTAGTAAGTGTCGATTACGCTCTTCACGTGGAATAATTAATTTTCCATCCTTAACAGCTACCCCCTCGCTACCTTGTAGATCTTTAACCATTAAAAAAGTATCGTGCTCATCTTCCGGATCACACCACGACAAAATAACTTTTTCCTTCGCTAAGTCACCAGACCCTAATTCATTATTCATTGAGCGCGATGGACGACCATTCTTAGCTTTATTTTTGCCGAGCTTGCGTGTATCTAACCACCAACCTTTAAATATCGCTATGAAAATTACAATCGTGGCAGCGGCAATGCCGAGCGTAAATGCATCTTGACGCGTAAAAATATTAAACCAAATTCCAACTTTATCTGAACCAAAATCACTGCCTGAGTGTCCAAAGTCTTCACGTAATGCAAGCAAAATTGGGGAATTTAATACTGAATTAAAGCCAGTGGAAATAGCGATATAGATATTTTCAAAAACGCTTCTAAACATAATAAAAAAAACCTAAGACATAACGTAAACTACAATTCACAATATTACATCTCTAACACATTATTTTCTTTTCGTGCCAAAATCAAACAATTGCAAAATCATATTAAACTTTCACAGAAAGTCTACTGTAAATGTAAATTTATTTCTTCATCATCGTATCTAGTTTCTTTCTTAAATCGGATTTCTCACGTTCATCATCGACAATTTTAACTTTACCTTCCTGAATTAACTTGAACATTTTCGAAATCAACTCACTTTCCGTATCATCAATCACACCATCTTTCTGCATAACTTCAAAGAAACCATCGTATTCATCCCTTGTTATAACGCCATCTTCTGCAATTTTATTAAATATTTCTGTAATTTCGCTCATAAAATTTAATTGTTAAAGTTATTATAAATAAAAAACACAATATTTTTAGTATATTGGATAAATATACTCCTGTTATTTGGGTTTTTCAAAAAAGTCACAATGTATAATTACCTCTCCCCACAACATCAAACAAGTAATCCACAATTGCAATCTCCTCCCTATCCATTTATCATGTTTGAATGGGAATTGTGCACTGTATATTATAAATTGTGCATCACGCAAGTCTGCACCTTTGTTATTCAAAAGTAAATAAAATACAGAAAAATTCAAGAAAATTGATTATGCGCTAATCCTGCTTAGTAGTTCGCAACACTACCACACCCTTGATAAAATTGTAAAACCACGGAAAAAATTTAAGCATTGAAACTAACTTATCATGCAACAGCGTTGAAATATTTTCACGCGTTTTCGTTACACCAATTTCAGTTTTATCTACGCTTTGCTTTTTACTTGGCGTTTTTAGTTGTGCAAGATGATTTTTTAATTCCATTTCAAATAAATCACCACGCATTTCCTGTTGTTCTTCCTCTTCTTCCATCCCTGCAAATTTACGTTGCGTTGTTTTTGTAATATGTGGTGCAAGTATATCCGCAAAATATTTTTTATATAAGCTACCTCGATTTACTTCATTCAACAATCCTTCCTGCATTAATGGCCCTCTAAAATTTGATTGCGTAATATTTTCCAAATTTGCATTCAATAACAAATTTTGTTTGATTGTTGCGTCTTGATTTAATTGTGTTTGAGCTCCCTCAAGTTGTTGTGTTTGAATTTGTTTTGTGATTACTGCTTGATTCATGACTTCGCCAACAGATTTTACCAATACCGCATTTGGCATCTGGATCTGCTTCAAGCTAGCTTGCTGACCTAGCAATATTTCAGAAGATTGCACAGTTGGAATATCAACTGACTGCTTATCGACTGATGTATCACTAGCAGGCAATTTCTTTTTTGATTCAATATCAGCCATTTTATAGAATTTAAGATAAAATACCGCTTAATATCTTTAGCTATTTTGCACTGGTAGATTAAGATAACAAAAATCCATACTTTGTTATACTGATTTTTACACTAAAAGTGACTTGATACGGCAAAAACATTGAGAATTTAAGCCTTTTACAACATATTTTATTTCAAAATTTTATAATCTTGAATTTATTTTAACCCTAGAATCAAGGTACCAATTATTTCTTCTTCAAACTCTCCCGCATCCGCTTTAGAAACAGGACCATTAGAAATAATAGTAAAAATATAGTTCTTCCCATCCAAAGCAGTGAAAAATCCGGCAAGCGAACTAGTGCCTGTTAATGTACCTGTTTTAGCCCAAACAGATTGCTCTACCTGCTTTAAATCACATTTCTCTTGATTTAGATCTAACTTTTTATCCTTAGCTCTTCTAAAAAACACTGACCGTTTTGATAATGTGCAATTGGGCATATTAAATTTCGCAAACGAATCCATGAAAGTTGGTGCGATAGAGGCGTCATTTCCAGCAGTAAATAAAACACGTGTAATTTGTGATGCAGTAAGTCGATTTTTAACATCAAGTCCAGAGCCGTCAGTTATGGTGTAAGTGTCAGGCGCTATTCCAATCACTTGCAAAATGCTTGCTAACTCTCTGCGTCCTAAATCAAAATCATAATATCCTTGTTCATTTTTACCAAGTGCATAAATTAATTGTGATGCGATAAAGTTATTACTGAACTTATTTAAATCAGAAATAATATTAGAAAGTGGTTTTGATTTAAATGTTATAATTTTTTTCGCAGATGACGGCGTAACCCCTTTAAAAATATCACCACGAACATTAATTCCATTTAAGCGTAAAAAATAAGCAAAAGAATGACCATAATAGCCTGCTATATCGTCTGGGAAAGCACGATAATTTACAAATTGACTCGTGCCTTCTTTTATACTCCCTGTAAAAATTATTTTACCAACTTCTTCTAATTGTTTCATTCCATTTCTTTCAACATGCTTTGAACTAAATGGGACATATTGCATTTTAATATTATTTTTCAGCTCTGTTTTAATGTTATTTTCAATTTGAATTGGTAAACCAACTGTTGCAGTAGCAACAGAATCTTCCCCAACAATCGTTGGAGTAATTTTAAAAGTGTAAGTATTAAAATTTAACGAGGTTGCAGAAAGACCGGCATTATATGCTTCCCAACCAAGTGCTCGATGCGGATTAATAAATAAGGAATCATCAATGACAATATTATCAATCTCAGTAATCCCTAAATCTTTTAAAGTATTGGTCCAATCCCACATAATTTCGCTAACTAGTGACGGGTCGCCATGCCCCCGAACATATAAATCCCCAACTTTTCCGAATTTGCGATTGACATGCGCCCCTTCTCGTGGAGTAAAATCAGCATAAACCTCCGTTTGAAATTTATGATTTATATCAAGTGATTTCAACACTGCATAGGTCGTCATAATTTTAGTTATTGATGCAGGAATCATCAATTTATCGGCATTATAACTAAAGACTTCTTTTCCGGATGAGGCATCTAAAATTTGTACCGCAACTTCAATGGGTTGTTTGCCTTTTTTTGAAAATCGCGTCCTATAGTTATCAATTTTTTCTTGAATAGAGTTTTGTATTGCAAAATTATCTCGTGCCCATACAAAAGATGAATTGGAAGTGAATAGAAATAGGACAATTACTGCAAAACCAAAAATTAAAAAAGAATTACGCATAGTCAAAAAAAATTAAATAGTAGTAATCAAATAATGTTATACTCTTGTTACTTGAATTTTCCTCTATAGGGTTTGTAGTTTTTATAAACATCTTTCTTGCTTGGTTATTGCTTAGCGATACTTTTTACATTACAAAACAGGATATAACTACACCTTATTCTTATATTGTATCTCATACAACTTTGCATACTCCCCACCTGCAGCCAATAACCCAGCATGTGTGCCTTCTTCAATAATCATTCCATTTACAACAACTAATATTTTGTCAGCATTAACAATTGTCGACAATCGATGTGCAATTACAAGCACTGTTTTGCCATGCATTGCTAAATCCAAAGCATCCTGGATAAATTTTTCTGATTCGCTATCTAATGCAGCTGTTGCTTCATCTAAAATTAAAATTGGCGAATTTTTTAATAAAGCACGAGCTAACGCCACGCGCGAACGTTCTCCACCAGATAAACGCAAACCTTGTTCACCAATCATCGTATCATATTGTTTTGGCAATGTATTTATAAATTTATCTGCATGCGCTAATTTGGCTACTCGAATGACTTCTTCACGTGTTGCATC